>DASTJU010000026.1:0-7638 GCA_035716295.1 Chthoniobacterales bacterium
AGCAGCGCGAGAGCGGCTGAGGCGACAATGATACGGAAAGAGATTTGGTTCTTCATGTCGCGATGCTGTTCGGAAGGCACGGCCTTTTCAAGCAAAGAAGAACTCCTCGTCTTTACTGACCTTGCCCGCAGCTTAAGCTTCAGCGGTGTCGATTTCCGAAGAGCAAGTTCGCGACGCACTCCGCTCGGTCCGTTACCCGGGATTTAGTCGTGACATCATCTCGTTTGGTTTGGTCAAAGGAGTCGATATCGACAATGGCGACATCAAAGTGCAGCTCGCACTCGCCACCAATGATCCAAATATTCCCGCGACGATAAAAAACGATGCTGAAAAAATATTGCGCGAGCTTAATGGTGTTCGGAGCGCAAAAGTTTTAATCGACATCCACGCGCCGCCGGCCGGCGCCGGCGCGAGTGTCGGCGCTGCCCGGATTCCGGGAGTCACGCACGTCATCGCGGTTGCGAGCGGTAAAGGGGGCGTTGGAAAATCTACCGTGGCGGCAAATCTCGCCGTCGCCCTCGAGCAAACGAAGGCGCGCGTCGGTTTGTGCGACTGCGACATTTACGGTCCGAGCATTTCCTTAATGTTCGGGACGCGGGAACGACCAACCGCGACCGACGAAAACAAAATCATTCCGATCGAACAGTACAATCTCAAATTGATGTCGATGGGTTTTTTGCTCGACGACGCATCGCCCGCAATTTTGCGCGGCCCCATGGTGACACGCTACACCCAGCAGTTCTTGCGGCAGGTTGATTGGGGCGAGCTCGATTTTCTAGTTCTCGATCTGCCGCCCGGCACTGGCGACATTCAACTGACGATTGTGCAAACGGTCGCGCTTTCCGGCGCCATCATCGTCACCACGCCACAGGAAGTTGCACTGATTGATGCACGCAAAGCGGCCACCATGTTTGAGAAAGTTAATGTGCCCGTCCTCGGTCTGATTGAAAATATGAGCTATTTCGTTTCGCCTTCAGATAACAAGCGATACGACATCTTCGGCAGCGGCGGCGGCGAACGGGAAGCGAAACGTCTCCGGGTCCCGTTGCTTGGCCAGATCCCGATCGATATCGCGACGCGTGAAGCTGGTGACCGCGGCCAGCCAATTGTCGGGCAAGATCGACAATCGCCAGTAGCGGTGGAGTTTACCAACGTTGCGCGCCGCATTCGCGAGGCATTGACCTGACGCAATAGGTCGCTGAGATTAAATAGGTATGGCTGATGCTACGTCATACTTTACTAACGAGTTATTCACTTTGTATTGACTGATTCTCGTTTTTATGGAAAAAACTGTCGAGATGCCGGTTGCCGAGGCAAATAAAGACACATCGGGCTTCGTTAAGAATTCCGTCCTCTACAAGGAATTCCTGGCCGAGCGCGAAGAGATTTTGAAACATAAATGGATCGAGAGCGAAAAAGCCGGCAAAGACATCGGCTTTGAAAAAGCGCTCCTCGATTGGATCGTGAAACATCGCTCCCCTTGGCGGGAGCGACGAATGAAGGAGGCTCGCACAGAAAAGGCAGCCTCCTAAATTTTGTACTCCTTTAACGCGATCCTGCGAGGTCGCGAAGGACGTAGATGAAAAACACCAAACAGAACTCTGGCGTCCCGATCATGGACGCGGAAGCGATCCGGCGCGCGCTGCGGCGGATATCGCACGAAATTATCGAGCAAAACGCCGATCTGAAATCGGTCGTGCTCGCAGGGATTCCGCTGCGCGGCGTGGAGATCACGCGTCGACTCGCCGAATTTATTCGCGAAGTTGCCAAGATCGACATCGAGACGGGCACGATCGATGTCGCGATGCACCGGGACGACGTCGGCACACGCGCTGAGCTGCCGATAGTGCACGCGTCGAAACTGCCGGTGCCACTAGAGGATCGCACGGTCATCATTGTCGATGACGTTCTCTTCACGGGCCGCACCGCGAGAGCGGCGATGGACGCGATCAGTTCTTTTGGACGACCGGCGCGAATTCAGCTTGCCGCATTGGTTGACCGTGGCCATCGCGAGTTGCCGATCCGCGCCGATTACGTCGGCAAAAATTTGCCGACCGCGACGCGCGAACAAATTCAAGTCCGTCTCCAAAATGTTGACCAGGAACCAGACAGCGTCTGGTTGTTTAAAGAATGAGCACGACTTGGAACCGCAAAGATTTACTCGGGCTTCGCGAGCTTTCCGCGGACGAGATCAATTTCATTCTCGAAACCGCAGACGCCTTCAAACAAGTCGGCACTCGCGAGGTCAAAAAAGTTCCGGCGCTCCGCGGCAAAACGCTGGTCAACTTCTTCGTTGAACCGAGCACGCGCACCCGCACCTCGTTCGAGCTGGCCGCGTTTCGTCTCAGCGCGGACGTGATCAACATTTCGGCAACGACTTCCAGTCTGACTAAAGGCGAAACCCTCAAGGACACCGCTCGTAATCTCGAGGCGCTGCATGCTGACATTCTCGTGTTGCGCCACAGTTCCGCGGGCGCGCCGCAATTTCTGGCGCGGCAATTGAAATCGAGTGTAATCAACGCCGGCGACGGGGCGCACGAACATCCGACTCAAGGTCTACTCGATATTTTCACCATCCGGGAGAAACGCGGTAGGATCGACAACCTCCATGTCGTCATCGTGGGCGACATTTTGTTCAGCCGCGTCGCGCGCTCAAACATTTTCGGCCTGACGAAGCTCGGCGCGCGAGTCACGCTGGTTGGACCGAGCACACTCGTCCCGCGTGAATTCGAAAAGCTTGGCGTCACTGTTTCGCACAAAATAGACGACGTGCTCCCGACTGCCGATGTGGTGAATCTGTTGCGCATCCAGCACGAGCGTCAGCGGAAAGAATATTTCCCAGGGATCGGTGAATACACAACGTTGTTCGGGTTAACGAAAGAGCGCGCGAAATTGTTAAAGCCGGATTGCCTGGTGATGCATCCTGGCCCAATCAATCGCGGCGTCGAGATCGACAGCGAAGTCGCCGATGGTTTGCAGAGCGTCATTCTCGATCAAGTCACCAACGGTCTCGCCGTCCGCATGGCCGTTCTTTATCTCTGCGGAGGAATCGCCACGTGAGCGCGATGATCATCACCAACGGCCGCGTGATCGATCCGGCCAACAAGCGCGATGAAGTTATCGATCTTGCGATTGTGGATGGAAAAATCGCGGACAGATCGGCGATCAAGAATCAAAAGGCGGAAACAATCGATGCTAAAGGATTGATCGTCGCGCCCGGTTTGATCGACATGCACGTGCATCTGCGCGAGCCAGGATTTAGTCACAAGGAAACAATCGAGTCCGGCGCGCGCGCTGCCGCGGCCGGCGGGTTCACGACCATCGTTTGTATGCCGAACACTTCGCCGGCAGCGGATAATCCGGCGACGATCGCGTGGATTAAAGATCGGGCGAAGGAAACCGCCTGCGTGAATGTTCTACCAACCGGCACAATCTCGAAGAACATCGCGGGCGAAGAGCTAGCTCTGATCGGCTCGTTGGACCAAGCCGGCGTGGTCGCGATCACCGATGACGGCCATTGCATCCAAAACCACGAACTAATGCGGCGCGCGGTTGAGTATGCGCGCATGGTCGGATTGCCTGTGCTCGATCATTGCCAGGATTACAATCTGGTCGGCAACGGCGTGGTCAACGAAGGCTACTGGAGTACGCTGCTCGGGTTGCCCGGCTGGCCGGCTGCAGGCGAAGAAGCGATCGTGATGCGGAACATTTTACTGGCCGAACTTTGCGACCATCACATTCATTGCCAGCACATCAGCGCCGCGGGCAGTGTGCGCCTCATCCGCGAGGCCCGCGCGCGTGGAGTGAAAATTAGCGGCGAAGTTTGTCCGCATCACATCGCGTTGACCGACGAAGCGATCCAAAATTTCGACACGAATTACAAAATTAATCCCCCGCTGCGCTCGAAAGCGGATGTCGATGCAATCTTGGAAGGAATCGCCGACGGCACTCTGTCGATTCTGTGTTCGGATCACGCGCCACATGCCGGGTTCGAAAAAGAAGTCGAGTTCGATCAGGCGCCCTTTGGCATCGTTGGATTGGAAACTGAGCTCGGATTGTTCATCGATCAGCTCGTGCACAAGCATCATAAGATCGACATCGTGCGCTTGATCGAGATGTACACGGTCGAGCCGGCGAAACTTCTTAAACTCGAAGCCGGCACATTGTCAGTTGGCTCACCGGCCGACGTGACCTTAATCGATCCGGACTTGGAATGGACGGTCAGGACCGCTCAGTTCCAATCGCTCTCGCGCAACTCGCCGTTCGATGGCTGGAAATTAAAAGGGCGTGCCGTGCGAACGATTGTCGGCGGAAAAACCGCCTGGAAACTCTAGACGATTCAGCCGCTGTATCCGCCGCTGATGTAGCTTTCCAAATGCGCAATGGTCGCGCTTTGGCAGGAGATCACGTGCTTGACCAGGTCGCCGATGGAAATAATCCCGATCACTTTGTCGCCCTCGACCACGGGGAGGTGACGGATGTGTTTCTCGGTCATCAAGCGCAGACATTCATCGACGCTGTCTCCGGACTTCGTTGTCGAAACGCTCGACGACATGATTTCATCCACCCGGGTCTCCTTGGAAGATTTGCCGCGAACAAAAACTTTTCGCGTGTAATCGCGCTCAGAGATAATTCCCACCAGCTTTTCGCCTTTCATCACCAGCAGCGCGCCAACGTTCTTGTCCGCCATCATTTCGATCGCCTTGAACACGGTCGCGTCCGGCGCGATCGAGAAAACGTCGCCGCTCTTCTGGTTCAGGATCGCACCGATATGTCCGCTTACATCCATGGCAGTTGAAAAGGGGAACCAAAATACAACACGCCCGACCGGCGATGCAAAAGAATTCTCTGAGCAGCGGAACCGCCAGTTACCGCACGAATTTTCGATCAATTAAACTTCGCAAATGCTCGGCGATGGCCGGTTGATCCAGGCGCTGAATGACTTCGTTCAAGAAACCGGCGACGAGCAGACGCTGGGCGGTTTTAATCGGAATGCCGCGGGAGCGGAGATAAAACATCTCGTCTTCATTGATCTGGCCGGAAGTGGCGCCGTGGGTGCAACGGACGTTGTCAGCCAGAATTTCGAGGCCGGGCATTGAGTTCGCTTCGGAATCGTCGCTCAGCAAGAGGTTGCGCACTTTTTGATACGCGTCGGTGAAATGGGCGTGCGGCTCGACCCGAATCAATCCGCCGAACGTGCAACGGGCGCGATCGTCGAGCGCATTTTTGTAAAGGAGATCGCTGGCGGTGCGCGGCGAAATGTGGTCCTGCAAAGTGCGGGCATCGAATTCCTGTTCGTTGGTTGCGACTGCAACCGCGAGCAGATCGCTCCGCGCGCCTTCGCCGACAAGCCGGCTCAGACTCTCGAACCGCGAATAATTGGAACCGAGATTCAGATTGAAACTCATCGCCGACGCATCGTGATCAACCGTGGTCGTGTTCATCTGCAACGCGACGACGTTTTCTCCCCAGTTTTGCGCGCAAACGTAAGTGACTTTGGCCCCCGGGCCGGCGATCAAGTCGTTCACTCCGCAAGCGAAACCGGGGGCGTGGGCATCGCAGGAGCGGAAATGTTCTATGACGGTAACCTTGGCCAATTCGTCAGTGATGAGCAACAGATGGGGAAAGACGGAAACCCCTTCGCCGCGCAACCAGTGAAAGATCTCGATCGGCTGTTCGATCTCGACCCCGCGCGGAACGAAAAGAAATGTTCCATTCGAGACCAGTGCTTTGTGCAGCGCCGCGAACTTGGCCGAGCCCAGAACCGCCGGCTGCGACATGAAATATTTTTGGAAAAGATCGGCGTGCTCGATCATTGCTCGTTCGAGCGGTTGAAAAATCACGCCGCGTTTCTTCAAGTCGTCGGAAACGACATTGCGCTCGATCAGCTGATCGCCGGCAAAAATCATGCGCGCAGCGAATTCAGCCAGGCCGCGCGAGTACTTTAAAACATTGGCGCGATCATCATCGGAAAGCGCGGAGCTGACTTTGAATGGCGCGAGATCGAGAAGATCGACATTGGAAAAACGCCAGGGCTGATCTTTGCGAGTCGGTCGCGGGATCGATTCGAATTTTTCCCATGCCGCAGCCTGTTGTTCCCGAAACCAATCGGGGAAATCGCGCGACTCGACCGGACCCGAAAGAATTCCTTTCGAGTTTACGGCTTCATCATGAGCGATTGAGGGCATTGTCGATCTTTTAGACAGAAACGGCGGCTTGGAAACCGCCGCTCCTTGAACTCGTTAGGCGAAAAAATTATCCGACCGAGCCTTCCATCTCGAGCTCGATCAATCGTTTCAGTTCAACCGAATATTCCATCGGAAACTGGCGGACGAGGTCGTTAACAAAGCCATTTACGCTCAAGCTCATCGCCTGGGCTTCGCTTAAACCGCGTTGTTGCATGTAGAAAATCTGTTCAGAGCTGACCTGACTGACGCTGGCCTCATGTTGCACGGCGTTGCCGGTGCCGCGGACGGTGATCGCCGGATAAGTGTCGGTGCGGCTGGTCGAGTTGATCAGGAGCGCGTCGCACTCGGTGTTGTTCTTGCAGTTTTTGATGTGCTTCGGGACATGGACGAGCCCTCGATAAGTCGCGCGGCCGGTGCCGATGGAGATCGATTTCGAAATGATGTTCGAAGTTGTTTCGTCGGCGGCGTGAATCATTTTCGCGCCGGTGTCCTGGTGCTGGCCGTTATTGGCAAGCGCGATGGAGAGAACTTCGCCGCGCGCTTTGCGGCCTTTCAAGACGACACCCGGATATTTCATGGTCAGCCGCGACCCGATATTGCAGTCGATCCATTTGATCTCGGCATCTTCGTGCGCCAGCCCGCGCTTGGTAACCAAATTAAAGACGTTAGCCGACCAATTTTGCACGGTGATGTATTGGATCTTGGCGCCCTTAAGCGCGACCAGCTCGACCACTGCGCTATGCAGCGTCGTGGTCTCGAACTTCGGCGCGGTGCAGCCTTCCATGTAAGTGACTTCGCTTCCTTCGTCGGCAATGATGAGCGTGCGCTCGAATTGTCCGAAATTTTCCGCGTTGATCCGGAAGTAAGCTTGCAGTGGATGTTTCACCTTCACGCCAGGCGGGACGTAAATGAACGAGCCGCCGCTGAACACGGCCGCGTTGAGCGCGCTGAATTTGTTGTCCGCGATCGGAATGACTTTGCCGAACCATTTCCGGAAAATCTCCGGATGATTTTTCAGGCCTTCGGTTGAGCCGACAAAAATGACGCCCTGTTCGCCGACCGCTTTCTTGATGTTTGAATAAACCGCTTCGCTGTCGAACTGTGCTTCCACGCCGGCGAGAAATTTTCGCTCTTGTTCGGGAATGCCGAGCCGCTCGAACGTGCGTTTGATGTCCTCGGGCACTTCTTCCCAGGTCCGCTTGGCCGCTTCGCCGGACGCGAGGTAATAACGGATTTTGTCGAAATCGATCGCCTCGAGATCTTTGCTCGCCCAATGAGTAGGCAGCGGCTTGTCCAGAAAAGTTTTCAGACCGCGGAGACGAAATTCGCGGACCCAATCCGGATCTTCCTTCGCATCGGAAATGTAATGGATGGTCTTTTCGCTCAGGCCGGTGCCGGCGTCCTTGGCGTAATCAACTTTATAATGAAAATCGCCGATGCTCCGATTGAT
>DASTJU010000027.1:0-6115 GCA_035716295.1 Chthoniobacterales bacterium
TGACGCAGGATTTCGCGGTCGCGGTCGAAGAGGGGGCGACGCTAGTGCGAGTTGGCACGGCGATTTTCGGGGAGCGAAGTCGGAAGAAAGAATGACACGACGACAGGTGTCCCTCCAATAATTCAGGGAGTTTCCGAAACGTTCAGGGATTTAAGCATGTCGTGCGCGGCGAGAAATTTGAGCAGCTCTCTCGCGATGATTTCATGCCCAGCGGCATTCGGGTGAACCAATTCGCCAAACAGCGGGTCGTTCGCGGGATAATTTGTTTCGGTTAATTCTTCGACCTGAAGATATGGTATCGCCTTGGCCTGGGCGGCCTCGCGAAGTGCATTTCGGTACTGGCGAATGAGCGCCGCTTCTGGCGGATTGGATTGAGCATCCCGATAAACCGGCGCAATCAGGACTGAATGCTCGCCATGCGCACGCACGATTCTGGAAATTTCCAGCAGGTTAGCGACGTAGTCTTGTTGTGAGACCCGCGGCACAGGTGGCCCGGTATTGGGGTGATTAGCGTTGAGTTTCTTGCTCTGACGCCACCGCGAGAAATGAATCAACGCCTGGCTGTGGCACATAAGCGAACGAACGATCACATGCGTCCAGTCGACCGGCATTGATTGTCGGTCAGGTATTGGCCGCAGACAGATGTCATTCCAACCGAAACAGGCTGTGACAACATCCGGTTTGAGGCGATCAATTTCTCGCCCTAGCAAATTGAGACCTTGATAGGAACTGTAAGCCGGCACCGCCATTGGAATGACTTCAATTAACTTGCCAGGATTGGTTTTCCGAAGTCGTCGCTCCAACAGTAACGGGTAGGGCAACAGGTCGTGGTCGTAATCGTGCGGTTTGTCTGGAAATGCCAGTGGGACCCGAAAGCCGAACGTGACTGAGTCGCCGAGGCACACAATCCGGAATGCTCCGGATGGCTTTCGCCCGATATCGCCTTCGTGTCGCACTCCTTGGGAGTTGGTCGAAATAACGGTGAAGTCCCAGAACACCCCCTTCAAATTGGGCCGAAGGCGCCAGAAGAGCAGCGGATCGGCGATGAAAATCGGCGAGTCTTTGCCTTCCAAGAGATCAGGTCGAAGGGATGGCGACTCGATGAAGATGTCCAGCGGTGGAATGTGCGGCAGAAACAGACGCGTCCCACCTTCGATTCCGAGGAGAACCAGCGCGAGAAAGAGGTAAGGAATTGAAAGATACAGGATTTGCCGGTGGCGCGGAATTCTTTGGTGGGTCGTGTCTTCTTCCATCGAGCGGGCCTCTTGCTGGAACGGTTCCACTATGACCTTGAATAACCAAGCGCAAGAATTGCTCTAAAGGTCGACACTGTGGTAAGATTCAAACCCCATGCGTCTGGAGCCGACCAACGTTCAGCAGATTGGTAATGAGCTCGCCATTCAATGGAACGACGGAGCCGAGTCGTATCTTGATCTCCAATTTCTCCGGCGGGCTTGTCCATGCGCGGCCTGTGGTGGCGAGCCCGATGTTCTCGGAAACATTCTGCGACCAAACGTGAGCTACTCCGATGACAGCTTTGAGCTGACCGGGTTCGATGTCGTCGGCGGTTACGCGCTTCAGCCGCGTTGGCGCGACGGTCACGGCACCGGCATCTACAGTTTTCAATATCTCCGCCGGATATCGCAACCGGTGACTTCTCGATGACAACCGGCACTCGCTTTACAATTATCGGTGCGAGTCTGCTTCTTTGCGTCGGCGGCATTCTGATCGCGAATTCATCTCGGCAAGACATTTCGAATACTGGCACCCGCTCTGAGTTGATCGATGCGGTCACGGGCGATGGCGGTTACCAATTCGCCGCGAGCAGCGCTCGCCCGAAACTTACCTTTCAGCAGCTCGAGACGATTATTCGTCGCGATCCGACGGCGAAATCACAAAGTGGACGGATCGAATTCGGTTCCGTGCGGATGGAGGAGGGGACAGCGCTGGCCGAAGTGATGTTCGTGAGCAACGACGGCCAACGCGTAATGCCATTTCTCTACAAACTTTCGCCGGAGCGCGATTCCTGGAAAATTGTGAATGTGCAACGGATGTGGTACATCCCGCGATCGCATTTGTTGCGCGGAGTCCGGGCGTAACCGGCGCCACTACTCCGGAATTGTAATCCGGAGAAGTGTCGTTCCGTCAGCGCGGGGGTGAAGTTGTCGATCTGGTAACGAAGCCGGCACAAGAAGGAATTCGCCCGGACGAAGCTCGACATCCGCACAGCTGAGCGAGCCAGTCAGGCAACAAACAATGGCGAACTGTCCCGGTGGCGCAATTTCGCGCGGCGAATGGAGCTTCCATTTCTGGAGCTGGAAAAGCTCGTGTTTAACAAGCAGTTCGCCTTTCGGTTCGATTAGCTTGGGTACGACATCGTTGAAGTCGATGGATTCAAGCGCTTGATCGACATGCAACTGTCGCGGCTTGGCAGTGGATTGATCGACGCGGTTCCAATCGAAGACGCGATAGGTTGTGTCGCTATTCTGCTGGATCTCGATCAACACGTTGCCGGCGCCGACAGCGTGAAACCGTCCGGCCGGGAGAAACATGGCATCGCCTGGTTGCACGCGAATCGTGTGAACATGATCGGCTGCGGAGCCGGCCCGCAATGATTTCTCAAATTGTTCGCGCGTGATCGGTTGGCTAAATCCAACGAAAAGTTCGGCGTCAGATTCAGCGCTGGCGACATACCAACACTCGGTTTTCGGCTCGCCACCAAGTTTAGTGGCGATTTTTTCGGGTGGGTGAACCTGGAGCGAAAGTTTCTCCCGTGCATCGAGCAGTTTAATCAGGAGCGGGAATCGAGGTGCCTCGGGAACATCGCCGAAAATCTCTTGTCGATGTTGGCTCCAAAGCTCGTGCAGCGTCCTTCCTTTGAGTGGGCCGTCACTCACAACACTTTGAGCTTCGGGGCGATCGACAATTTCCCACGACTCGCCGATTTGTTTGTTCGGAGGCAATTTTTTGCCAAAGAACTCAGCGAGTTTGCGGCCGCCCCAAATGCGTTCCATGAAAATGGGTTCGAAGGTGAGGGGAGTCCGAGCCGGACTGGCGGTTGTCGCAGAGGTCACAGGTCAGAGGTTAGATTTCAGAAAGATGGAAGATTGTAGATTGCAGATTGGTCAATGCCAAACAGAGTGATCGTTTCAGTTGAACATGAAGCTGCCTCGATTCGTCAGATACTGGATGCCGGCAATTCTTTGGATGACGATAATTTTCCTCGGTTCAAGCGATATGCTCTCAGCCGAGCATACGTCGCGATTCCTGGTGCCGTTTCTTCACTGGCTTGATCCCCAGATATCCTTCGCAACGCTCAATGCAATTCAACTCGGAATCCGAAAACTCGGTCACCTCACGGAATACGCGGTCCTGGCAATGCTGCTCTGGCGGGCGCTACGCGGTGGCACTCGCTGGCAAATGAAGATGTCGATCTTGTTTCTCGTCGCCGTGCTCGCCTGCGCAATCTTCGCCGCCAGCGACGAATTCCATCAATCGTTCGTGCCATCTCGCACGCCGTCACCGCAGGATGTCATGATCGACATTTGCGGTGCGCTTCTCGGGCTCGCAGTTTGCTGGATGTTTGCCCGAAGAAAACGCGCGACCGCGAAGGTTTGATGGCGAATTAGTGGGCCTGACTGGGCTCGAACCAGTGACCCTGCGCTTATCAAGCGCATGCTCTAACCAACTGAGCTACAGGCCCAAGAAATTCAGCGAGTGAATGATTTAGCGATTTAACGATTGTCGTCAACAATCACTCAATCACTGATTCGTTCAAATCGCTAATTGATTTGAAGGCAAGGGGATTACCCAAAGTTCGGCATGATTCCTTCTTTGAGATTGCGATATGAAGGTCATTAAAACTGTGTTTGGAATTTTAGCCGCACTCTGGGCAATCGCATTGCTGGCGAAGCTGTTCGGGGGAAGCTCGCCGGGGGGCGATCTTGCATTCAGTCATTCGATGGGATCGGTGTTCGGGATTTTACTCGCCTCGGCGCTAAGCATCTCGCTGTTTCGAAGCGCACTCAAGAGTTAGCATTGGAACGTCCGCGAAATTATTGGAGGCAAGGGGATTCGAACCCCTGACTTCCAGCTTGCAAAGCTGGCGCTCTACCAACTGAGCTATGCCCCCGCACCAAGAATTGCCGAATGTCGATGGCAGATTGCTTATTTCAAGAAAGTCTTTTCCTGTTTTACCGGCTGCCTGATTTAAGATTGATCTGCTGAATCCGCGTAATCCGCGGTTCGAACATGCGTCCTACCAGATCCGTGCGCGCTGTTCGGGTGCGACAAACATTTTGTCGCCTGGCTGCACTTTAAACGCATCGTACCAAGCGTCGATGTTTCGTGCGGGGCCGATGACCCGGAACTGTCGCGGCGAATGCGGATCGCTCACGACCTGTTTCCGAACATAATCGTCCGAAACTTTTCCGCGCCACGCTTGTGCCCAACCGAGCAACACGCGTTGATCACCAGTGTATCCGTCGAGGACCGGCGCGGGTTGTCCTTTCAGCGAGGCGCGATAGGCATCCAGCGCGAGTGTCAACCCGCCCAGGTCGGCGATATTTTCGCCCATCGTCAGCTCGCCGTTGACGTGAACGCCGGGAATCGGCTCGTATTTTGAAAATTGTGCGCCGAGCATGTCGGCCCGTTTCTTGAATGTCTCGGCGTCCTGTTTTGTCCACCAATCGCGCAACGCGCCCGACGCGTCGATCTTGCGGCCCTGATCGTCGAAGCCATGCGTAAGTTCGTGACCGATAACTCCGCCGGCTGCGCCGTAATTGATCGCGGGATCGGCATCCGGATCGAAAACCGGCGGCTGAAGAATTCCCGCCGGGAAAACAATGTCGCGCAGGCTTCCGTTGTAAGCATCGTTCGTTTGCGGCGTCATACCCCAATCGGATCGATCGACCGGTCCCGAGAAGCGACCAGTGTAAAAATCCCAATCCAATGCCGCGCAGCGCTTGACGTTGCTGACTAAGTCGTCGCTGCGAACAACAAGCTTGGAATAATCGCGCAGGTGATCGGGATAACCGACCTTGATCGTGTAAGTGTCGAGTTTCTTGAGTGCCTCCTTTTTCGTTTCCGGCCCCATCCAATCGAGCTTCTCAATCCGCGCCCGGTAAGCGGTCTTCAAGTTTGTGACTAAGTCCTGAATCTTTGCTTTGGCTTCCGGCGGAAAATATTTTGCGGTGTAAAGCTGGCCGACGCCGAAACCCATCGTTCCGAAAGTTCCGAATCGATCGCCAACTCCGAAATCACCGCCACTGACGGTGGTGATTGCTCGTTTCCAACGCGCCTGTTGTTCCTTTTGTCCGGAAAGCGTTTTAGCGTGGAGCTCAAAGTAAGCGTCGGTAAACGGCTTTGAAAGGTAGGGGGCGGCGTTATCGGCCAGATGAAACGCTTGCCACGCGCGGATGGTTTCCATCGGCGCTTTCGTGTAGGCGTCGACGAGTTTCGGGAAAGCACTTTTCTCGGCGACGATGACTTGCGTCAGTTTCGCCATCTTCGTTTCGGCGAGAAATTTTTCCCAGGCAAATCCTGCCGCCAGCTTCTTCAACTCCTGGATCGACATCGGATTGTAAATCGCGTTGAGATCGCGCTGCTGCGCTTTAGTCCAGCTGGCGTCGGCAATTCGGGTTTCGAACTCCACGACGTCCTTGGCGCTCTTCTCCGCGTCCGGCCAGCTCAACAGTTTCAGAATTGTCGTGACGTAATTTTGGTAAGCCGATTTCTGAGCAGCGAAGTCCGGTTTGAGATAGTAGTCGCGATCTGGCAGACCGAGGCCTGCTTGAGTGAAGTAAAACGCGTACTTGTTTGGGTCCTTTAGATCGACATCGATCGCGACATTGAACAAAGAAAATTCAAAATCAGTGGTGGTCCGTCCCATCAGCGCAGCGAAATCGTCGCGCGTCTTCGCGTTCTTTAGATCGTTTAATTCCGGTTCAATCGCTTTGGCGCCGAGCTGTTCGACCCGGGCCTCGTCCATGAACGAGCGATAAAAAGCGCCGGCTTTTTCTTCCAGCGTCGATGGATTCTCCGGCAATTTTGCTCCGCCTGCTTCTAACATCTCGCGCAGCCTTTGCTCGGTAAAATCGGTCATGATAATTCGCAT
>DASTJU010000028.1:0-2369 GCA_035716295.1 Chthoniobacterales bacterium
CAGGTTTTCCCGGCTTTTCGAACGCCGCGAAAAGCTCGCCCGGAGTCGGGATCGTGAGCGAATCGGTCTTGATCGCCTTCGCCATTTGCTCTGCCGGGAGAGGGGCGGGTTCCGCGGCAAAAGCGACCGTTGTGCCCAGCAAAAAAGCGATCATGCCGAATCGCGCCCGAAAAATCATGAGCCAGACTATCTCTGCCTGCGGAGATTGCCAATGGGAATGTCAGGGGGCGGCGACGGGAGTGAAAACGGCATTGCGTGCGGCGTGGAAGTTGGTGTAATGCCTCGCAGTTATGGCGCCCACGAGCATTGCAAGAATTAACGCGCGCGAGATTCTGGATTCACGCGGCAATCCCACCATCGAAGTCGATGTGCACCTGGAGAGTGGCGCGATGGGTCGCGCGGCTGTTCCCAGCGGCGCCAGCACCGGTGAGCATGAGGCGTGGGAATTGCGCGATGGCGACAAGAAACGATACGGCGGCAAAGGCGTCGCCAAAGCGGTCGCGAACGTGAACGGGAAAATCGCTGAAACCATCGCCGGTTGGGACGCGCGCGACCAGGCCAAGATCGACAATCGCCTGATCGAGCTCGACGGGTCGCCCAACAAAAAAAATCTTGGAGCGAACGCGCTGCTCGGTGTCTCGCTCGCGGTCGCGCGTGCCGCGGCTGCGGCAGAAAACATTTCTTTGT
Organism: Chthoniobacterales bacterium; assembly: GCA_035716295.1. GTDB lineage: Bacteria > Verrucomicrobiota > Verrucomicrobiia > Chthoniobacterales > UBA10450 > AV40. The sequence continues at coordinate 688 of DASTJU010000028.1, forward strand.
TTCGTTATCTCGGCGGCGCTGAAGCGCGCGTTCTTCCTGTCCCGATGATGAACATCTTGAACGGCGGCGCGCATTCCGACGCGCCGATCGATTTTCAGGAATTCATGATCATGCCGCGCGGCGCGCCGAGTTTTCCGGAAGCGCTCCGTTACGGCGCCGAAGTTTTTCACGCGCTGAAAAACGTTCTGAAAGATCGACATCTTTCCACCGCGATCGGCGATGAAGGCGGGTTCGCGCCGAACCTGAAATCGGCCGAGGACGCGCTCGAAACGATCGCGGCCGCGGTCAAGCAGGCGGGCTATTCGTTAGGCAAAGAAATTTTCATCGCGCTCGATCCGGCGTCGTCCGAGTTTTTCGACCCGAAGAAAAATGCCTACGTCTTCAAAAAATCCGATGGCTCGCAAAAGTCGGCGGAAGAGCTGGTCGATTACTATGCCCAACTCTGCGCGCGTTTCCCGATCGTCTCGATTGAAGACGGTTGCGCCGAGAACGATTGGGACGGCTGGAAAAATTTGACGAAGCGTCTTGGCGACAAGATTCAGCTCGTCGGCGACGATCTGTTCGTGACGAATGTGAAATTCCTTGAAAAAGGAATCGCCGAACACGTTGCCAATTCGATTTTGATCAAGGTCAATCAAATCGGCACGCTCACTGAAACTCTGGCCACGATCGATCTCGCCAAGAAAAATAATTACACGTCGGTCATCAGTCATCGCTCCGGCGAAACTGAAGACACCACCATTGCCGACATCGCGGTCGCGACCAACGCCGGTCAAATCAAAACCGGTTCGCTTTGTCGAACGGATCGCGTCGCGAAATACAATCAGCTGCTGCGAATTGCCGAAGAACTTGGTGACAAAGCAATTTACGGCGGTAATGTCCGCTGAAGTGGATCAAAGTTACGGCGATTTCCGCGCGCGTCGCGAAGCTTCCGTCTGGCAGCGATGGAATCGTGTCCTCATCACCCTGCTTTTGCTCGCGGTCTGGTTGGTGATCGTGAGTTTGTTCGTGCCGCCTTACAAAAAATTGAAGATCGGTCACGCCGACATCGACAAGCTGCAGGCGCAGCGCGATGAACAACAGATGTTGCTCTCCCGCCAAACGCGGGAAGTGAATTTGCTCAAGACCGATGCGACATATTTGGAAACGATCGCGCGGGACCGGCTCGATTTAATGAAGGAAGGCGAAACCGTTTTCCGGATCGAATCCACGGCTCAAGCGGACAAGCGCAAAGATTCTGCGCGGCGGTAAGTGTGATCGTACTGCGCGTGTTGTAGAGGCGCTTGTGCCAAGCGCCTGTTTATCTAGTTCGGTCTTTGACACAAAGACCGCTACAACGCTTCGATCTCGCCTTGCCACGGCCAATCTTTCGGCTCTTGGACTAAGCCTGCCCGCACAGGATTCTGCCAGACATATTCCCATTTTTCGGCATGGCTCTCGGAATTTCGAATCAAGTGATCGAAGAATCCTTTTTGCCAGTGCGGCGGCGAATTCTCAATCGCTTGCGACAAGTGCCGCTTCAGTAATCGCACCCACTGAGAGAGTGTGCCATCAGAGTGGTTGCTCACGAAAAGATGGATGTGATCCGGCATGATCACGAATCGTCCGACCGCTACTCCGCGTTCCTCGCCAGCTCGCGCAAATTCGATGAACTGCCGACGAACTTTTGCGTTTGCGAGCAA
>DASTJU010000029.1:0-2199 GCA_035716295.1 Chthoniobacterales bacterium
GTTTTAGCGCCGGCGCGAACAATGGAAAGGTCGACATCTCGGTCGTGACTTTTCCGGGCGAAGGCGGTAGCGCTGCCGACAACGTCAACCGTTGGCGGCAGCAGATCGGATTGCCGCCAATGAGTCCGGCAGCCATCGCTTCCCAAGTCGCTCCCATGAAAACTGTGGACACGGCATTCTCAACCGTCGACATCGCCGGCGCGAATGCGCGAACGGTCGCAGCCTGGACACGGCGCGATGGACGCGTTTGGTTTTTCAAAGCCACCGGACCAAACGCCGCGGTTGAAAAAGAGAAGCCGAACTTCGTAAAGTTCGTCGAGTCAGTTCGATTTTGAGAAAATGCTGCGCAAGATTGTCGATCTATTCACGTCGCTGAAGCTGACGATTGTTTGTCTGGCGGCCGGGATGGCGCTCATTTTTGCCGGCACGCTCGCGCAGGTTCATCTCGGAATTCACGAAGCACAGCAGCGTTATTTCCAAAGCATGTTGGTTTGGTGGCCGCCGGAGGGGCGCAGTTTCAAGATTCCAATTTTTCCCGGCGGCCATCTGATTGGCGCCGTTTTGCTCGTTAATCTCGTTGCGGCGCACGTAAAACGTTTTCGTTGGAGCTGGGGAAAGCTGGGCATCCATCTCACCCACGCCGGATTGATAATCATGCTCGCGGGCGGACTCTTCACCGACCTGTTCGCGGTCGAGAGTCACATGCGTCTCGAGCGTGGGAACACCAAGAATTATTCGGAGGACCAGCGACATATGGAACTGGCGGTGATCGACACGACCGATAACGATCTCGACCAGGTAACGGCGATTCCTGAAAGCGTGCTTCGGCCGAATCGAACCATCGATCACTGGAGTTTGCCCTTCCGGATCGTAGTCAGAAATTATTATCAAAATTCGCGATTGAAAATGTTGAGCGACGCCGGAACCGGGGCGCGGCCGATCGCAAACAAGGGACCCGGCGCAATGATTGCGGTCGAACCCATTTCACGCACGACCGGAATGGACGAACGCGACGTGCCGAGCGCCGCGATCGAGATTCTTCCGAAAGATTCCGGCGGTTCGTTGGGCACATGGCTGGTTTCGGACGCGCTCGGCGCGCCGCAAACTTTTTCCGGTGGCGGCCGGACCTGGATGATTGGGATGCGAACCGCACGCTATTACAAACCGTACAGCGTGACGTTACAAAAATTTACGCATGAACGTTATGCCGGTACCGAAATCCCTAAAAATTTTGCCAGCAAAGTGACGCTGATCGATCCGGAGCGATCGGTGAATCGCGACGTTTTAATCTACATGAATCATCCGCTGCGTTACCGAGGCGAAACGTTTTATCAGGCCGGGTTTCAGAAAGACGATTCGGCGACAATTCTGCAAGTCGTCCACAACCCGAGCTTTCTCGCCCCGTATGTCGCCTGCGTGATCGTCGCGGCGGGCTTACTCGTGCAGTTCGGATTTCATCTGGTTGGCTTTGCCAGAAAACGGAGGGCGGTAATGCCATGAAACGATTCGTGCCTTTGATCGTTCTGTTGGTGATGGCCGGCTCGATCGCCCGTAATTGGATGCCCCCAAAGGTCAAGCAAGGCGATGTCGATCTTGTAAAGTTTGGAACACTTCCGGTGCTCGTCGGCGGACGGGTGAAACCGCTCGACACCGTCGCGCGCAATTCACTTTTAATTCTCCAGGGTCGTGAGCGTGTCAGCTCGCCGAACATTAGCGAACCGTTCGTCTCATCGCCCACCGAGTGGCTCCTGGATGTCTGCTTCCGTCCAGAAAGAGCCGACATTTACCCGACCTTCATGATCGACAATTCCGAGCTGCTTTCGTTGCTCGGGAAAAGCGACGACGACGTGACCATCAACTACACGTCGACGTCGAAAAAAATCCTTGCCGTCTTCGGCTTTCTTCCCAGCCGTCAACGACGCTTCGCCTTCACTGACCTGGCGCCGTTCCTGAAACAGATCGAAGAGCAAGGCGATCAGGCCGACAAGCTGGAAGCAGTGCAACGCTCCGCTTATCAAAGCGCGGTCCTGAATTTGCGGAACGCTCTCGTCCTTTACCAACGTTTGAAGAACAGCCTGCAATTAGAGGGCACGCAGAATTTTAGCGACGAACTAAAGACTTACGTTGCGTCCGTGCCCGGCGCTGCCAAAGCGGCCACTCAGGCGCAGCGCGGCGAAAATTTCGATCGAGGAAAGTTGA
>DASTJU010000030.1:0-4199 GCA_035716295.1 Chthoniobacterales bacterium
TTCGGCGGAGCAGACGCGCCGACGCTCACCGGATTAAGCAAAGAATTTCTACCCGCCAGCGTTCATTGCGTGATGACCGACATGCGCGTCGTAGGCGACGAGTGTTTCCTGACTTATCGGATCAAGTCCCGCCGGTAGCTGGGCAATTTACTTTCCCGGCTCGCGGACGCGGAACGAGCTCACCGCCGCAGTTCGGGCAGATCGACTTCAACGGGGCGATGCACTCGCCACAAAACGTACACTCATAACTGCAAATGTAGGCTTCGCCATCCGTGGACAACGCGCGCCCGCACTTTTCGCATTCTTTTTTCATTTCCAGCGCCATTGGATCAGGCGACTGTAGGCAAATTCCGCGCAACTGGAATGCACAAAACGAATTCAATCATTATGCAGGCGCCGAAGATGTCGATCTTCGAGACGGCGGCGAATTTGGAACTCTGGCCGAAAATTCTACCGCATTATCGCTACATTCATTATCTCGAGCGCAGTCCAAATCGCAACGTGGTGGTGATGGCGGCGCGCCGGTCCGGAATTCCAATCAAATGGACCTCCGAACAAATTATCGATCGCGAGCGAGTCGAAGTTCGGTTTCATCACCTGAAAGCGTTTAGCAAAGGGATGCGAGTGGTGTGGACATTCGATGAAAAGCCAGACGGCGTGCTGGTGACGATCGTGCACGATCTGCATTTCCGAATTCCAGCGCTGGCCCCGATTGCGGAACCGATCATCGGCGATTTTTTCACCCACAACGTTGCCAACAAAACTTTGCGCTGTATGAAGAACTACCTGGAAGCGCGAGCAAACAGAGTAACTGCATGAACCGACGACGCGTCGTTGTCACCGGCCTCGGCCCCATCACTTGCATTGGCAAAGGCGTGGACGGCTTTTGGAAAGGAATCCTGGCCGAGAAAACCGGCATCGGCCCGATTTCCAGTTTCGACGCGAGCGGGTTCGGTGTCCGCGTCGCCGGCGAGATCCGCGACTGGGACCCGGAGGAATTTTTTCCGACACATCGTTTGAAACGGCTCGATCGCTACGCCCAATTTTCGGTCGCGTCGGCAAAACTCGCGCTTGATGACGCCGGAATCGAATATTCGCACGACAACCCGCAAGACCGGATCGGCGTCAGCTTTGGCACCGCACTCGGCGGCGTGTGCAAAGCGGAAGAGCAATACATTCGATTCTTGAAAAAGGGTGCGCGCGGAGTTCAACCGACCCTGGCGGTGCAGGTGTTCGGTGGTTCGGCCCATTCGAACGTCGCGATCGATTTTGGATTTCGCGGAGTCGGCACAACGAATTCAAATAGTTGCGCCAGCGGCACCGTGTCAGTCGGCGAAGCGCTTCGTTACATTCGGGACGATTTTGCCGACGTTATTGTTGCCGGCGGCGCCGAGGCGCCGCTGACCGCGATCACCGTCGGCGCATTCGACATCATCAAAACGATGAGTCGTGGCGAAGACCCGCAATTCGCCTCTCGGCCATTCGACAAATTACGCGACGGCTTCGTCATGGGCGAAGGCGCGGCGTCGTTAGTTCTCGAAGAACTGGAGCACGCGCGGGCCCGCGGCTCGAAAATCTACGCCGAAGTCCTTGGTTACAGTTTAAACAACGACGCGTTTCACATGACAACGCCGTTGCCGACTGGTGCTTCCTGCATCCGCGCGATGCGGGATGCGCTGGCCGACGCGCGGGTCGCGCCCGAGCAAATCGATTACGTCAACGCCCACGCCAGCTCCACGCAGTTGAACGACAGCGCCGAGACGATGTCGATCAAAGCGGTTTTGGGCGAGCGCGCCAAAAAGATTCCAGTTAGCGGAACGAAGGGTTATCACGCGCATCCGCTCGGCGCGACCGGCGCAATCGAGGCCGCGCTCTGCGCGCTCGCGTTAGATCGACAATGGGTACCGCCGACAATCAATTACCAAAATCCCGATCCGAGCTGTGATCTTGACGTGGTGCCGAATCACGGCCGCGCTGCCGAGCTCAATTATGTTATGAGCAATTCGTTCGGGTTCGGGGGCATCAACGCCTGCATCGTCCTCGGCAAAGTCCGCGATTAATCCAGCAAATCAGGACGATTCTGCTTGGTGCGCTTGAGCGCCTGCTCCTTCCGCCACTTCGCGATTTCGGCGTGATTTCCCGAGAGTAAGACTTCGGGAATTTTCCAGCCGCGAAATTCGGCCGGTCGGGTGTACTGCGGCCCTTCGAGTCCCGCGACCGCGGGACTAAATGAATCGTCGATCGCGGAATGTTCATGCCCAAGAACTCCGGGCAGCAAACGCACGATCGCATCAACCAGAACCACGGCGGCGATCGCGCCATTCGTCAGGACGTAATCACCGATTGAAATTTCAAGATCGACAAGATGCTCGATCACGCGCTGATCGACGCCTTCGTAATGACCGCAAACGACGATGAGATGTGATTCTTTGGAAAGATCCGTCGCCATTTTTTGATCGAGGCGTCGTCCAGTCGGCGACATCAGAATGATTTTCGAATTTTGAGTTTTCAGTTCTTCGACGGCCGCAAAAATCGGCTCCGGTTTCATCACCATCCCCTGCCCGCCGCCAAACGGCGCGTCGTCAACGATGTGATGTTTGTCGGTGGTCCAATCGCGCAGATTATGAATGCGAAGATCGACAATCTTATTTTCCTGCGCCCGCTTCATCATGCTTTCGCTCAGCGGCGCGCGACAGATTTCTGGAAATAAGGTGAGGATGTCGATCTTCATTCAGAAGAAACGTCGAACGCCCAACGCCGAACGTCCAATATCGAATCGATACGGAAACTACTCGACGATCTCGAGCGTAGCGCGCTGGCCGTGACGCGACGCGGAACTATTCAGCATGGCGCGGATCGCGTGAATCGTTTGCCCGTTGCGACCAATGATTCTACCGACGTCGCTCTGACGCAGCTGCACTTTGAAGATCGTCATTTTGCCGTTCGGAATTTCCGTCAGCACCATGTCGTCAGGAAATTCCACGAGTTGTCGAATGATGAACTCGAGGAATTCCTTCATGTCGACTCAGCAGGAGGAGGCGGCGGTGGTGGCGTTGCTTCGGCGGGCGGAGGCGGCGCCTCAGATGCAGCCGGTGTGGCCGACGCCGCTGGTTGAGTTTCAACTGGAGCTGGGGCGGCTTTCGGAGCCGGTGCAGGTTTCTTAGCCGCCTTGGCCGCGGCTTTCTTTGCGGCGGCTTCCGGGTTCTTAATTTTCTTGATCAAGCTGCGCACGGTATCCGACGGTTGCGCGCCTTTGCTGATCCAATGCTCGATCCGATCAAGCTTCAGGGTGCTGTTTGGACCGGCTTTTTTCGGGTCGTAGGTCCCGACGATCTCAATAAATTTTCCATCGCGCGGACTGCGCGAGTCCGTGACGACAACTTTAAAATAGGGGCGATTCAATGCGCCTTCTCTTCGTAATCTGATTGCAACTGCCATATTATTTTTTCATTCGCGCCATTTGCGCCATCATCTTCTTCATCTTGCCCGCGTTCTTCATCATCTTTTTCATCTGATCGAAGCGGCGGACCAAATCGTTCACCTCCGTGACGGTCGAGCCGCTGCCGCGAGCGATCCGCTGACGACGCCGCGCATTTAAAATGTCGGGGCGGGTCCGCTCCTCGCTGGTCATCGAAAGCACGATGGCTTCCGTGCGCTTAAGCTGCTTCTCGTCAACCGAGAGGCCCTGCACGTTACTCATGCCCGGTAGCATGCCAAGCACATTTTCCAACGGCCCCATTTTTCGGAGCATCTGGAACTGCCCCAGGAAATCGTTGAAATCGAACGACGCGTTCCGCAGTTTTCGCTCGAGGCGTTCCGCGTCTTCGATCTCGATCGTTTCGGCGGCTCTCTCGACAAGACCAACCACGTCGCCCATTCCGAGAATCCGGCCGGCCAGACGCTCCGGCACAAACGGCTCGAATTGATCGAGCTTTTCGCCGGTGCCGACGAATTTGATCGGCCGCTGCGTCACTTCGCGCATTGACAGCGCCGCGCCGCCGCGCGCGTCACCATCAAGTTTCGTCAGAATGATTCCGGTGATTTCGAGTGCTTCGTTGAAATGCGTTGCAACGCTGACTGCTTGCTGACCGGTTGCAGCATCGACAACAAGAAGCGTTTCCTGCGGCTGCAAGAATCTCTTGAGCTGTTGAAGTTCCTCAACCAGGGCCACGTCAACTTCCTGGCGGCCTGCGGTGTCG
>DASTJU010000031.1:0-23627 GCA_035716295.1 Chthoniobacterales bacterium
GGATGCGCCCGGATAATCGCCCAAATATTTTTGATATTCCGGAATGGCGAGATCGTAGAGTTTTCGCGTGAACAGCGCATTGGCGTACTCGAGCTGGCGCTTTTCGGGCTGTTCCGTCTCCGCCGCCGGCGGCGCTTCCTCTGCCGGCAACGCGCGCGTGACCGGTGGCGGCCACGGCACACCAGGAGGCGGTTGAGAAAGAGCTGAATCGACGAGCCAGAACAGCATCGCCAGTCCGAGAAGACCGGCCGCGCTGCGCGCATTTTTCACTTTGCGGTCGCGAAAGCGACGTTCGTTATTCCTGCTTCGGTGCAAATATTCAGCACGCCGATGATATTTTTATAAGCGCCCGCTTCATCACCGCGAATGATCACTGCTTGTTCCGAATTGAGCTGGACGAGACTCTTGAGTAGATCGGTCAGCTCGGCGGTGGTGAGTGTTCGTCGATTTACAACGACGTTGCCGTCCGCTCGGACGTTTACGACCACGTCGCCGATCGGGGCGCTCTTCTCTTTTGCGGACGAAGCTTTCGGCACTTTCACGTCGAGCTCATTTTCGTTTCGCGCCGCGTTCCAGGTCAGAAGAAAGAAAATCAGGAGGAGCAACAACACGTCCACGAGTGGCGCGAGTTGAATGCCGGGATGATGCAGCGGCGCGTGCCTGCGCAGATTCATGAAAAAAAGATGTCGATCTTGCGAGGAAAGATTCGGTTACAGTTCGTCCTCAATCATGACCGGGGTGCGCTCAGTGCGTTTGTCGTACCCCAGTGAAAGCAAGGCGAGCACGTGAGTCGACGCCGATTCCAACTCGGAAATAAGCTTTTGTGCTTTGCCGCGAAAAACGGCGTAAGCCATCATCGCCGGAATTCCAATGGCGAGCCCGGCGCAAGTATTGACCAACGCTTCGCTGATTCCTTTGGACAATAAAACGTAGCGGGCTGTACCCAGATCCGCGCCAAGCGCGCCGAACGAGCGAATGATCCCAAGAACGGTGCCGAGCAATCCGAGTAGGGGCGCGATCATTCCGATATCGGCCAGATAAGTTACGCGGTTGTTCAGGCTGGCGGCTACGCGCGTCCCCTCCGTCTCCGCGATCTCACGCACCTGCTGGAGATCGGCATTCGGGTTTTTAGTAGTGAAATCGAGCATTTTTTGCACGACACGGGCAATCGCCTCGCCATGGCGGTTCGAAACCGCAAGCAACCCAAGATAATCGCGTTTGCGTAACAGTGCGTCGGCCGTGGCCATGTAACCACTCGACACAACCGCTCCGCGGCGAATTGTCATTAAGTAAACAATGACGAGCATGACAAAGAAGACTGAGAGCGCGAAAAGCACGAGCATGACCGGCCCGGCGCCCAGGAGCGTCTCAAGGATCGTCTTAGAATGAATATCGGGGACCAATGATGGTGTTGCGGCAGCAGCAGGTGCCGCCGCCGCTGCCGGCGTGGCGCTTGTCGTCACCGATTGTGCAAACAATGGAGTTCCGATCGCAGCAGCGATCAGCGGGAGCAAAATCTTCATGCCAAAAGTGTTCTAATCATAGACGCCACCGCGCGGTATGCAAATAGACGGCCATGGGTTAAACCTCGTTCAAACACGGGAGTTGCTCAGGCAAATCGGTCTCCCTCGATCCAGCGCCGGATGCGGAAAATGTGTGCCGGCTGAATCTCAGGGTCGAGCTCTACATAATTGCGGCGGCCGTGCCAGATGTAACGCGCTTCGCTCAAAAGATCGTGCACCTGATAAGCGTCGCCCTCCATCGAACCAAATTGATCGATCGGAACATCGACAAACGAATGTTGTTTGCGATGCGGGTCGAGATTGACCACAACCAAGATGATATTGTCGCGCGCCGCGGTCATTTTTCCGTAACAAATAACGGCGTCGTTGTCGGCGTCATAGAAACGCAGGTTGTCGGAAAAACGGAACGCGCGATTGGTCCGACGAATTTCGTTCAAGCGCGTGATCCAATCCTTGATGTTGCCGGGACCATCCCAATCCCGTTCTTTCAATTGGTATTTTTCAGAATCGAGATATTCCTCCCGCCCCGGCAACGCTTCGTTCTCGCAAAGTTCATATCCGCTGTAGATCCCGTAAAGCGGTGAGAGCGTCGCGGCCAGCACCGCGCGAATGATGAAGGCCGGGCGTCCGCCATCCTGGAGAAACGGAGGCAAAATGTCGGGCGTATTAGGCCACAGGTTCCCGCGAAAATATTCGCGCATCTCGGTTTGCGTCAGTTCGGTCAAATATTCCGTCAGGTCCTGCTTCGTATTTCGCCACGTGAAGTAGGTGTAACTTTGGCTGAACCCGGCCTTAGCCAGCTCCTTCATCATCTTCGGTCGGGTGAACGCTTCGGCGAGAAAGATGATGTCCGGATATTTTTCGCGAACGCGGGTGATCAAATATTCCCAAAATGCGACTGGTTTGGTGTGCGGGTTATCCACCCGGAACGTGCGCACACCGTGGTCGGCCCAGAAAATTACAACGCTCACCATTTCCGTCCAAAGTTCGGCCCATTTTTCGCAGCGAAAATTCAGTGGAAAAATGTCCTCGTATTTCTTTGGCGGGTTCTCGGCAAATTTGATCGAGCCATCTGGCCGCTGATAGAACCAATCGGGATGGTCGCGGACGTAGGGATGATCCGGCGAACAATTGATCGCGAAATCGAGCGCGATCTCCATTCCGCGTTTTCGCACCTCGCCTTGGAACCAATCGAAATCCTCCAGCGAACCCAGCGCCGGCTCGACTGCCTTGTGGCCGCCGGCTTCGCCGCCAATTGCCCAGGGCACGCCCGGATCGTCCGGTTCGGCAGTCACGGAATTATTTCGCCCTTTGCGATTCGTGTGACCGATCGGATGAATCGGCGGAAAATAAATTACATTGAAACCCATCGCTCGCGCGTCATCCACCCGTGGCAAGCAATCACGAAATGTCGATCCATGATCGCTGCGGCCTTCAGCCGAGCGCGGAAAAAATTCGTACCAAGCCGCGATTTGCGCTTCCTTGCGCTCGACGATGACCCGCGGTGGCGGCGTGTATTGCGTCGCCCAGGAACGGTCCGGATAAGTTGCCATCAAGACTTCGAGCTCGCCCGAACCGACGATGTTATTGATCTGCTCGTTGTCCGCGGTGCGAATGCATTCCGACAGCTCGCAGAGCCGCGTTGAATCTTCGGCGACATGGGCGCGTTTTCCAGCCGCTTCGATCAGGGCCGCGCCTTCCAGCGCTTCAGCAGTCAGGTTGGAAATGCCGGCTTCGAATTTTTTTGTGAATTCATCACGCCAACTCCGAAAAGTGTCGGTCCACGCTTCAACGGTGTACTCGTAAACGCCGATCTCATTCAGTGGACAAATCCCGCGCCAACGATCGTTATCGACCAGCGACATCGCCGTCTCATGCCAGCGAGGTTCGCCAACAAGTCGCCATTTCAGGGCGGCCGCCACGATGTCGTGGCCGTCTTTAAAAACATCGGCTTCGACGGCAAGATCGTCTTCAACGATGCGCTTGACCGGATAACGTCCGCCGTCAATCAACGGCCGAAGGTTCTCGATAACCGCGCTGGGAAAGGCCCGAGCCATGGGCCTTCAATCAACAGAAATTAGCCGGATGCGAAAGAAGAAATCGCGCCGCGCAAGATCGATAACGGATCAGGCGGCGAAATAAAATGCGCACTCGTAGAGCCCGCTGGCGCGCGTTTCCTCGCGCCGGACGCTCGTTCCAAGAGCCGCTTCAACCATGTCCTGCTCGAGCCGGCCAAGGATCGGATATTGCTCGAGCAAATTAAGAATCGGTGAATGACATTCCAAAATTTGCGGACCCTCTTTCTCAGAAGGAAGGAACTGAGCCATGTAACCTTCGCTATCGCGCACTTTGGCCAGCCATTTCGCGCGCTCGGTCACGTTCTCGCCTTTCACCTTTGCTTTCAATGCCGCGGTGCGCTTCTCGAAAACATTATAAAGAAGCTTTTCCGGCGCGTTCGCTCCGTAAATGTCGCGAATTGATTTGAGCAACTCGAGCGTAAACTCATTGCTGTCGGTCGGGAAAAGATCATGGCTCCGTCGGGTCAGCCGATAAACCATTTCCGGCCTTCCCATTTTTTGCGGGCGCCGCCAGGTGTCAAGATAGCCATCGCGCTGCAGAGTGAGGCAATGCTGCTTGATCCCCATGTAACTCATTCCCATTTTTGAGACGAGCTCGTTCACCGACATTCCCTTGGTCCGTTTGAGGGAGTTGAGAATTTCGAGCCGCTGAGTGCGGCCGATCTCGGCGAGCAATCGCTGATTCATTGGCGCTATCATCAGTTTCGCGACTTTACACGCCTCGATCTTCAAAAGGCAATACCTAAAAATTGCGCAACCTTCGGAGGCAAAGGAGATTATGTCGACTTGAATGGAAGATCGACAACTTCCGCAGGCACAGCAGGATGTTCCGCCGAAGTTGCTTCGACTCTGGATCCCACCGAGTTAAACCCGCGCTTTACATAAGCGAGCGCGATTTCCCGCTCACCCCTTCGCGTGGCGCTCGTGATCCAGCCAATTTCCTTTCCTTCGGGCCCGATCAATCGCATCCCAGGAGCCAGCGGAATACTTTTCACCGAAACCAATCCACATAATTGCTTATTTCGTTGCCCCGACATTTTCATGCGCGAAATCGTCTCCTGACCGATGTAGCAGCCTTTGTCATAATCGATACAGCGCTGCTCAAGGTTGGCTTCGATCGGAATGATTTCGCCGGTCAATTCCCGCCCCCACCGCGGAATTCCTTGTTCGATTCGGAAAGCTTCCGCGCAATTTTCGTCGCAAAGGTCAAACTCTTTCGATAACTCGGTCGCGAGCTGTTCATGTTGGGTCGATTCAGTCCAAACATCGCGACCCTGCGAGCCGAATCGAGTTATCGAGACCACAGGTGTCGCAAACGAAAAACTCGGTCGCGGTGCGCCGATCACGTGAAAGATCGACAATGGCGCGGTCACGTCTTCGATCTCCACGTCATCGGCGATGATGTAGCGCTCGAGTCGTGCTTGAAGAGTCGAGTCAAGCGCGGGATCGGCATCGAGGATAAACGAATCCGCTTTCGCGTGCACGAATAGGTGAGCTTCCATCTTGCCTTTCGCGTTTAAGACGCACGCTTCGACGGCGTTCGTCTCCGTCGCCTTCCGAATATCGTTTGTCAGTTGTCCGTTAAGGAAACGGACGCGGTCGCTGCCACTGACACGCAGCTTTACGCGCGCGGAAAGATCGAAAAACCCGCGATCGAGCAAACGATGTTGCGCCGTCATTCGCTGGCGCAGTTTATTTTACGATTCGTCCGGGCGCGCACTTTCGCCCCGGAGCAATTTCGCGAGCATATCCATCGGCGACTTGGTCGCGGCCGATTGTTCAGCTTCCGGCTCGGGCGCCGTCCCGGTGGAAACAGCATCCGGAGCGGGAGTTTCCGGTTGATTTGGTTCAGCTGCAGCCGGTGTTGATTCGGCGGTCGATTCCGCCGCCGGCACCAATTGTTCCATTGCTGGTTGAGCTTGCGGCACTGGCTCCTCCGGAGGTGGCGCGAGTTCTACCTCTGGCTGCACCGCGGCGGGTACTTCGCCCATACTCGAAATCGTCGCTGCCGGTTCAATCGGCGGCGGTTTTTCAAAAAGTTCCAAGTCCTGCTCGACTGTGGGCAGCTGCATTTCCGGAAAATATTTGCGCGCGATGACCGAAAAATCTTCCTCGGCATACCCGCGTTGCTCCTGCTCCAGAAGTCGATCGCGTGCGGCAGTAGTAACGGCCAACTCGAGATGATGGGACAATCCTAGTCGGCCCGCGATCAACATGTCTTTGAGCATGTGTTTGAGTGCGAAGTGCGGCTCGAAATTGCCTTCGATCATTTTCGGCAATTTCATCGACAACGTTTTTGAGTAACTCGCGTTGTTCTGGAGCGCGGCCACGAATTTCTCGGAAGGAATGCCGGCTGCGTTAATCAGGGCAAGCCCTTCAGCCAATGCCTGCACGCTCGCACTGGTGACGATGTTCGTGGCCAGTTTGACCACAGTGGCCTGGCCGATCTCACCGATCTCGATGATTTCTTTCGAGCTCGCCTCCAAAATCGGGCGCGCTTCTTTCAATGCGACTTCATCGCCGGCCACATAAAAAACGAGCTCGCCTTTTTCAGCGCCCGCTTTGCTTCCGGTGAACGGCGCTTCCACAAAACGCGCTCCGCGGCGTTCCACCAAATCGGCGGCGCTTCGCATTGAATGAGGCGCAACCGTCGGATGGGCGATCACGATGTGACGCGCTGTTAACGCCGGTGCCAGTTGCCGGACCACATCCAAAAGAGCATCGTCGTCCGAAACGAAAATCTGAATGTAGTCGCACATCTCGGCCAATTCGGCCGGCGCGCCGACGAAATTCGGGACCGGGCGTGGGTTTCGATTCCAGACAAACACGTGGAAACCCAGACGACGCAGATTGTCCGCGACCCGGCTTCCGATGATGCCGAGCCCGATTACACCGACATTTTTTCTGGTTCGACGCGCCATTGGGGTTGAGCGGCCTTTTCCCAGCTTTGCCGCCTGTTCAGCCTGAGGCGAAAACTGGCATCGTGCAATCCAGAAGTTCGCTCAGACCGAGGCTAGAGCGGCCGCAAATAGTCGGCTTTAGAGCTAAGATCGACAATCAGCTTCTGCACCGCGCTGGCCCGCTTCTGGTTTGCCAGGTCAACAGCGATATCGCCGCGGGCTTCGTCGAATGTCTTTTGTCGGGCCGACTGGACATCGATCAATTTGAGAATGTGAAAGCCAAGCCGCGTCCGAATCGGCTTGCTGATCTCGCCCGGCTGGAGTTTGAGCGCCGCCTCAACAAAATCAGGTGGCATTCGAGTTGCAGAGAAATATCCGAGATCGCCGCCGCGCAACTTCGTCGCTTCGTCTTCCGAATTTTCCGCCGCCAGCGATGCAAAATCTTCGCCTGCGACCAATCGAACGGAAAGCGCTTCGATTGCGGTTCGTTTCGCTTCGACAATCTCGGGTGCGGTTTCAGGTGGTGCCGCCAAAAAAAGATGGCTGACGCGAAGCCGCTCGGGAACGAAGAAATTCTCCGGATGCGAATCGTAAAAGCCGCGACATTCCGCCTCGGTCACATCGAGTTCAGGCGCGATCCGCTTCGAAATCCATTGCCGCGCGCGCAAATCATTTCTGAGCGTTCGCCAAAGCGAAAGCGTAAGGAAACCTCTCTGGGTCAATGCTTGCCTCCATGTTTTGTCGTCGCGAAATTGCGATCGCAGCAGATTGAGCTCACGCTTCACATCGGCTTGCGGAATCCTTTCCCGGTCCGCGCGGGCTAAAAGAGCGGCGTTCGCGATCAGATCAGTCAGCGCTGATTGCCGTTCGACGCCCGTTCCTTCGTTGGGTTCAGTGCCGGACGGATAATGCGATTCGTTCACGGTTCGATCGACATCGGCCTGATAAATGCCGTGACTGCGCACCAGCGCCAGTAAATGACCACGGCCGCTGAGGAGTCCTAGGTTGTCGCGGAGAATAACTGAACGAGCGGCCAATTCAGCACAGCAGATTCCGACAACGCAGCTAACAGCGATCGAGATCCACATGGCTGTGGCACGGTTCATTTGAATGCGAATTCTGAGAGATAATAAAGCGCTACTGAGCCGACGATCTGAAGACTCTGTGGACTAAGCTTATTCATTGTGTCCTCGGCGGTGTGCCATGGAGGATAATGAAAATCGATCAGATCAATGACTGGAATTCCGACGGCATTTAACGGCGTGTGATCGTCGGTAATGTCCTGATCGAAATAGGTGAAGGAATTGCGCAACTTCAATGCGTCGGCCGAGGCAAAAATATCGCGAGTGATCTTTGGGGGCGAGTTTGGTGGAAGAGTGATATCCAGCGACTGATCTCCAACCATGTCGAAGAGAATGCCGCCTCGAAACGATTTGGCGGAACCATCTTGCATAAGCTCCTGGGCAAAGTGACGGCTGCCATAAATCCCATCCGTATTGCTAAAATTTTCAAAGGCTTCTTCGCCATCGAAAAAAACGAGCTCAATCTTTTCAGCCAGGCGCGGTTGCTGGCCTAACACTCTCGCTAATTCCAAGAGCAACCCCGTGCTCGAACCACCGTCATTCGCACCGACAAACCGAAACGTATCGAAGATCTTCGTGTCGTAGTGCGAGCAAAGCAGAAAGAGATCGTTTGCCTTCGTCGCTGCGCCAAAACGCGCGATCAGATTCACAAACCGAACCTGACCGCGGGGCGTGGCGTCCGCAAACGGTTGCTCCGTTACATTCCAACCGGAGGCTTTAAGTTGTTCCTTAATGTAGACGCGCGATTTCTCAATCGCCTCGGACCCTGATGGTCGCGGGCCGAAATCGACCAACCGCTGCACATGGGCGAGCGCTTTATCGCCGGAAAATTGCGTCCATATATTTGGCCGCTCCGCTTTGGCACAGGAAGCGGCGAGAATTAGGCACCCAAACGAAAGACTCACTCGCCCGAAAGATGACGACATCTAAAAGCTCGCTCAGCGATCGCTGGAACCCAAACCAACGATGCTCAAAATACGCTGGAGATCGTCATCGCCGTAATACTCGATTTCGATCCGGCCGCGTTTTGGTCCATGATGAATCGCGACGTTGGTCCCCAGATATTGACGCAATTTGTCCTGCAAATCGGCGATGGTCGCTGACGTGACTGTGACCTCCGCGGTTCGTCGCGTTCTTTTTTTCCAGCCGCCAAGATGTCGCGCAACGAGACGCTCGGTCTGGCGCACGCTCGCGTTGCGGCGCAAAATCGTCTCGGCCAGTTTCAGTTGCTCCTCGGCCGCTTTCACCCCGAGCAGAACTTTGGCGTGCCCAACCGAGAGCAGATCTTGCGCGACCCAGGTTTGGATCTGCGGATGCAAATCGAGCAAGCGAATCGCATTTGCGACCGCGGCCCGACTGCGACCAACCTTGAGCGCAATGTCCTCCTGTCGCATTCCGAATTCTTCGGCCAACCGGGAATAGCCTTGCGCTTCTTCGATTGGATTCAGATCGGTTCGCTGGAGGTTCTCGATCAAAGAAATCTCGAGCACTTCCAAGTCGCTCGCCGCCCGCACGATGATTGGAACTTCGGAGAGCCCGACCTCCTGAGCCGCACGCCAGCGTCGTTCGCCCGCGATCAGTTCGTGGCGCCCGTCGATCCGGCGGACAATGAGCGGCTGAATAATTCCGTGTTGCCGAATCGAATCGACCAATTCCTGTAACGCTTCCGGTGCGAAATTTTTCCGCGGCTGTAACGGGCTGGGAACAATCGTGGCTAGACCCACTTGATGGACCGACTCGCCAAGATCGACATCTTGCCGAACAGCCGATGGTCGAGTGCCGATGAGCGCGCTGAGACCCTTGCCGAGACCGGTCTTCGCCATCTTCGCCATGTGTTTGAGGCTATCGGAAGCGCTCGAATAACGCAAATGGCAATCGGAAACGCGCGAGGTGTTGCGTGGCCTATAGCTGCAGATAGCATGCGGCAATGTGGCGCGCGCCAGAAGCCTTCACTCTCGGACATTCTCCGGATCCGGACGACGCTTTCATGTTTTACGCGATCGCGAAAAATAAAATCGATCTGCGCGGTTATCGTTTTGAACACCGGCTGGAAGACATTCAAACGCTGAACGAGCGCGCAATTCGTGGCGAACTGCACATCTCGGCCATTTCGATCCACGCGTATGCGTATGTCGCCGACAAATATGCGCTGCTTCCGTGCGGGGCGAGCATTGGCGATGGCTACGGGCCGGTTGTTATCGGGGAAGCTTCAACGCCGAAGGAAGATGTCGATCCTCGCGAGCGATTAAAAAATCTTGTGATCGCTGTTCCGGGAAAAATGACGAGCGCATATCTGGCGCTGCAACTTTATCTCGGCGATTTCAAACACGTCGTCGTTCCCTTTGATCAAATTTTCGATGCGGTAAAGCGAGGCGACGCCGACGCCGGTTTAATTATCCATGAAGGCCAGCTGACCTATGCAAAGGCCGGCTTTCAGAAGATTGTCGATCTTGGTGAGTGGTGGAAAAAAGAAACCGGACTGCCGTTGCCGCTCGGCGGAAACGTCATCCGCAACGATATTCCCTCGGAAGTTCGACGTGATCTTTGCGAGATCATGCGCGAAAGCATCGACTTCGGCCTGGCCCATCGCGACGAAGCAGTGCAGCACTCTTTGCCTTACGCACGCGACATGAACCAAAAACTGGCGGACAAGTTCATCGGCATGTACGTGAACGATTTTACGCGAGATTACGGCGAAATCGGGCGAGCTGCGATCCGCAGATTTCTGGGCGATGCACAACGCGCCGGTTACATCGACAACCTGGCCGAAATCGAGTTCGTTGATTAACGAGCGCGGCTATTTCTTCGGCTTTTCCGCTTGGCCGACCTGCTTCATGACAAACGTTTTGACGCGGCTGAATTCCTTTTGGAATCCATTAGTGAAGTCGTGCGTGCCGTATTCGAAAAGGACGACGAAGCAAAACGTGAAGAAGATAAACAGAACGATCCAGAATATCCCGCGCAACAATGACATGGCCGCAAGTCTAACTGAGGCCGAGTTTTAGGTCAATCTGCCTACCTGCGGCAAACTTCGGATTGATCGGCCTCGGGGAACTGCCAAGCTAATCGATCATGCGCGTCCCGTTGCTCGATCTCAGCGAACAATACCGGGCGCTATCGGGAGAGATTCGCGCCGCCACCGACGAGGTGTTGGCCAGCCAACGATTCATTCTAGGCCCAAAGCTGGCGGAATTCGAAAAAGCGGTCGCGACTTACTGCGGCGTGCCGCACGCGATTGGCGTCTCATCAGGCACAGACGCGCTCCTTGCAGTTTTAATGGCGCAGGAGATCGGACTGGGAGACGCCGTCATCACGACCGCCTACTCATTTTTTGCGACCGGCGGTTGCATCGCGCGCGTCGGGGCCACTCCAGTCTTGATCGACATCGAACCCGACACCTACAACATTTCGGCCACGGGCCTGAGGCGCTACATCGACAAGTACTGCCACCACGTCGAAGGAAAATTGGTCAACGAAAATCGACAAACCATCTGCGCGCTCGTTCCCGTTCACCTTTTTGGCTTGTGCTGCGAGATGACTGAAATGCTCGCCGTTGCGCGCGAGCATAATCTACTGCTAATCGAAGATGCGGCCCAAGCCATCGGCGCTGATTATCCGCTCGAGAGTGGATCAACCAAAGCTGGCGCAATGGGCGACGCCGGTTGCTTCAGCTTCTATCCGTCGAAAAATCTCGGCGCAGCCGGAGACGCCGGACTAGTGGTGTGCCGAAATGAGCAATTCGCCGATCGGGTGCGGATCTGTCGTCAACACGGGATGGAAGGGCGTTATCAGCATCAGTTTATCGGCGGCAATTTCCGGCTCGACGAACTGCAAGCGGCGATCCTGAAAGTGAAACTGCCGCATCTCGACCGTTGGTCAGCTGCGCGACGCGAAGCGGCGAAGTTTTACACGAATGAATTTCGGCGGGTTGGATTAGACGAAAAAATCAAATTGCCGGCCGAGCCTTATGCGGAGAGCCGGCTCACCAACCATCACATTTATCATCAATATGTGATCCGTTCGCTGCGGCGCGATGAGTTACAGGGGCATCTTACCGAACGCGAAATCGAAACCGCCGTTTATTATCCGCTCGCGCTGCACGAACAACCGTGCTTCGAATATCTCGGTTACAAGCAGGGCGATTTCCCCGAAGCGGAACGCGCCGCGCGCGAGAGCCTGGCGTTGCCTATCTATCCCGAAATCTCGCGTGAAGCGCAGCAGTACGTGGTAAAGTGCGTCGCGGAGTTTTTTGAATAGTCTCTCATCCCCGATACTTGCCAGCGGCAAGCCGTGAGTTATATCAAACGCGCGAGGGTAGGTACCGAAGTGGCCAAACGGGGCAGACTGTAAATCTGCTGGCTTTACGCCTTCGCTGGTTCGAATCCAGCCCTGCCCATTTTTTCCGTCTCTTTAACGCCGACGTCTTCGCGTTTTGCCCCGCGAAGATGTCGATCTTCGGCGCAGTTTGGCTTTTGTCCGCTTGGGGGCCGAACGCTTGCGCGATTTGGTTGCTTTCCGCGCAGGTTTTTTCTTGGCGGCCCTCATGGCTTTTTTCTTCAGCCGTCGGGCTGGTGCGGATTTAACTACACGTCTGACTGCCTTTTTCGCGGCAGGAGCAAGGCGACGCTCACTCGCTGCTTTTCCTGCCATCGCGCCAGCAATACCTCCGACGACGGTGCCGACAGGACCCATCATGCTGCCGACTAGCGCTCCAGCAACAGCTCCGGCGGTTTCTTTAGGTATAGGCGGAATGTCGATGTTTTCTTCTGCGTTTGGATTGTCGGGCATATTCGGAACTCCTTCTTAAATTGTTGTCGTTTTAGGTAGTTCGCTCCTCGACGCGGGCGCAGTCGTGATGAAACAAAAAAGCGGTCGCCGCGGGCGACCGCTTTTAAGAAAATAATTAACTAATCGAGCCGATTAACGACCGCGGCGTTGTCCGCCGCCGCCGCCGCCATCGCGACGTCGATCGCCACCACCGCCACCGCCACCATAGCCGCCTCCGCCGCCTCCTGGGGGCCGCGGTTCGCGCGGACGTGCTTCATTAACGGTCAGCGCTCGTCCTTCGACGGTCTTGCCGTTTATTTCCGCGATCGCCTTTTGCGCGTCTTGGTCTGAGCCCATGGTTACGAAAGCGAAGCCGCGGGATTTGCCGGTAAATTTGTCCTGCATGAGCATGACTTCCTGCACCGGGCCTGCTTGCGCAAAGAGCTCCTGTAGTTCGTTTTCGGTGGTGTTAAATGGGAGATTTCCCACGTATAGTTTAGTTGCCATTGAGTCTAATCTGGAAAACGCCGCCAGGACACTATTCCCGCTTATCAAATTTCAAATCGCCGCTGATGAATTTCAGATGACAATCGGCGGATTTCCGAGCTGCTGTTTTCTCCTTTCGGGCACATTGTGTAAGGTGCTTCGGTTTGGAAAGCAAACAAAATCGCCGGCTAAATGATACGGAGATGGGGAGATTTAACGATTTAAGCGGAAAAACAGCTCCTGCCCGGGTGGCTGTGGTCGCGGCCGGGCTAATTAGCCCTCTCGGCTTTGGCTTGGATGAGACCCTGGCGGCGCTACGAGCCAACAAGGACTGCGTTTCGCCAGTTACCCGGTTCGACGTCGCGAAATGTCGATGTAAGACGGCCGGGCAGGTTTCAGACGAACGCCTCAGCATGCGGCGAAATGGCCGAAAAGCCGAACGGCTACATCGAGCGACCCGCATGATGATGGCTGTGTTCGAGGAGTTGTTTGGGCAAGACCCTCGATTCAAGCCGGAACTGACGGTGATCGGCACAACGAGTGGAGGAATGTCATTCGGGCAGGATTATTATCGGGCCTTACATCGACATCGCGGCCTGCAACATTCGCCAGGGTGGATTGCAAATTATCCGCCGCAAAAGCCTGTGCTCGATGCACAAGCTGCATTTGAAATTTCGGCCCCATGCCAAATCATCGCCAATGCCTGCGCTTCTGGAACAAACGCAATCGGACACGCGTTTGAATGCGTGCGTTCAGGAAAATACCAGCGCGTGTTGACCGGCGGATACGACGCACTTTCCGAACTGGTCTTTGTCGGATTCGATTCCTTGCAAGCATCAACGCCGGAAAAATGCCGACCATTCGATCGTGATCGCTCCGGCATGGTTCTCGGTGAAGGCGCGGCCGTACTGGCACTCGAGAACTTGGAAAATGCGCGGAAGCGAGGCGCCCACATTCTGGCCGAAATCGTCGGGTACGGAATTTCCACAGACAATCATCATTTGACTCAACCCGATCCTTCCGGAAGCGGTCCCGGGCGGGCAATGGGACAAGCGCTGCAGAGCGCAAATCTTTCCGCGAAAGATGTGGACTATATCAATGCGCACGGCACAGCGACCACGTTCAACGATGCCGCGGAAGGAAAAGCGATTGCAGAATTGTTCGGAGGCGTTCCGGTCAGCTCGACCAAAAGCATGATTGGGCATTCGTTGGGCGCCGCGGGTGCAATCGAAGCGGTCGTCTGTTTGCTCGCATTGGAAGATCGGCTTCTCCCGCCCAACATTAACTACCGCAATCCCGATCAAGGTCTCGATCTTAACATCGTGGCGAACGAATCCCGTGAAGCGAAGATCGACATCGTCCTTTCAAATTCATTCGGATTCGGCGGCACGAATGCTTCCATCCTGATCCAGAAGTTCGCCGGATGAGCCTGCGGATAGCAGGCATGGGTTTGGTGACGCCGCTTGGCCGCGGCGTCGATTCAGTCTGGGAGCGCTTGCTTCGCGGTGACGAAGCGACCCGGCAACCAATTTCCGATGCCGTTTCTGAAAAAAAATATTCCGCTTTCCGCGTTCCCGACGACGCGCTGAAAGATTTGCCGTCGCATCCACGCCTTCGCCGAGCAAGCGCGATCTCGCGTTTTGCAGCCGCCGCAGGGATCGATGCCTTGGCGGAAGCAAGATCGACAATCGGAGAGATCGACCCGGAGCGAATGGCCCTGGTCTTTGCCGTCTCGAACGGCGGCGTCGTTTACACAAAACGTTTTTATCACAACGTAGTCGAGTCCGGTGCGCAATCGGCGAGTCCCCTGCTTTTCCCGGAAACAGTTTTTAATGCGCCGGCCAGCCATCTTGCCGCGATTCTCGGGATTACCGGCGCGAGCTACACACTTGTCGGAGACGGCGCCGTGGGCGTGCTGGCGATGAAGATGGCAACTGATCTACTCGACAATGGGGCACTCGAGTTTTGTCTGGTGGTGGGCGCGGAAGAAGCGGACTGGCTGCTCTGCGATGCCTATCACAAATGGCGACTTCTCAAAAGCGATCCGCCGATTGAACCGTTCCACGATCCGCCTCGCGGCATGATTTTGAGCGAAGGAGCCGGCGCGGTATTACTCGCTCGTCAGGGTGCAGTGCAAATTGACGCGATTGATGCCGGCGGGAATTTTTCCCAGCGTCGTGCAGCAAACGGAATCGTGCGTCGAATTCTGCACGGTCTTGCGGACGAACATGTCTGCGTCATCGCGAGCGCCAATGGCACTTTTGTCGATCTTGCCGAACGAAACGCGATAGAACGAGAATTACCGAGCGCGTTAGTTTACAGCGCCAAGCCGGCCCTTGGCGAAAGCGTCGGCGCGAGCGCGCTCTGGCAGACAATCGCCGGCGCCCAAGCGCTACGAACCAAACGCCTCCCCCAAATGCCGCATTCGCCTCAGCATGTCGGGCTCAACTTTCCGACATCGGACAAGATGTCTTGTGCGAAAGCGATCATCCTAAGCTGCGGTCTGAATCAGCAGGCGGCGGGACTCCGATTGTCGGTCTAAGTAGGCCGCGTCCGACCTGCTTTTACCTTTGCAACCGAATCCGCCTACGGTACCTTCGGCGTCCGCCATGCGAATGCCGGTCTGGGGGATTTTTTTGATGTTTTTGGCGACCGGCATAGCGGGCGCAGCAAACAATGCCTCCGACCACGAACCGGTCGAGATCACTTCCAGTGGAGAAACCACTTACGAGAACGGGGTGGCCACGGCGCGCGATAATGTCGCGATTCACATGGGCGACACGGATATTTATGGGGACTTTGCCCAGTACAATTCACGCACCCACGAAGTCTCAGTAGAAGGCCACGTCCGTATTTACCGGGACGTCAACATCTACGTTGCCGAGCGCGGCGTTTACAACATCGAGACCAAACAAATCCGCACCAGTAACGCGCGCACAGATTATCATCCTTACTTCCTCAGCGGCGAAAACGTGACCGAGACTTCCGCAAACGTCTATCACGTGCAAGATTCCACCTTCACCACGGACGACTCCCCCCGCCCGGATTTTCACCTCCGCGCGAGGACCGTGCGTGTTTATGAAAACGACCATGTCGTTTTTCAAAATGTCACCATGTACATCGGAAAGGTTCCGGTGTTCTGGTGGCCGTACATGTATCAGTCGCTCAACGATGCGTTCAGTTTTTCGATTTCGCCCGCCGACCTAAGCTCCTGGGGCCCGTCGCTCCTCACACAAATCACCTTCCCAATTACGGACGACATCAAAGCCCGGCTCAGGCTCGACTACCGCGGACGACGCGGCCTCGCGATCGGTTTCGAATCGGACGTGGACTACGGCAAAGACAAATCAAGCAATCTCAAACTAAAGACTTATTACATCGACGACCAAAACCCGGACATTAATCCCACCGCTCTCAAGCGTGGCGACGTTCCGACCGACCGATATCGTCTGGGCTTAGAAGATCGCACCGAGTTTACGTCCGATATTTATGGGATCGTCGATGTTACGAAGTTAAGCGACCGGTTTGTGATGCAGGACTTCTATCAGAGCGAGTTCAGGATCAATCCTGTCCCGGACAACGTGGTTGCGGTGGCGAAAACGAACCCGTTCTACACTCTTACTGCAATCGCTCGCTTTCAAGCGAACGACTTCTTCGAACAAACCGAGCGCTTGCCCGAAGTCGTGCTAGACGTCAAACGCCACGCGTTATTTGGCGGCCCAATTTTTTACGAAGGCGAAACCGGTTTCGCCGACCTACACAGAAGTTTCCCAGATGGCTCTGGTTTTGAAAATTACCGCACCACCCGGCTCGATACGTTTCATCAGCTGCTCTATCCGAATACTTATTTTGGCTGGCTTTCCATCGTACCGAGAGCGGGCTTTCGAGCGACCTATTACGACAAAACTCGCGACCTCGGGAACACATTGTTCGCCAACATCGATGACCCCTTGATTCCCAACTTTATTCCTCAGGACCCCACCCCGGCAAATCCAGTCATCAATGCTGGCAGCGGCGTTCGGACGGTAGTCGATGGGGGCGTCGAGGCCTCTTTTAAGCTATCTCGCTCGTGGGAAGACGTGGCAAACCGGACTCTGGGATTGGATGGATTGCTTCACGTAATCCAGCCGTACAGCAATTTCTCTTACGTCCATGAAAATGGGATCAACCCCGCTGCGATCTTGCAGTTCGATCGATTTGAGCCATCAACCCAGTTGCGCCCGATCGATTTTCCTCAATTTACCACCATTGATTCGATCGCCAGTTGGACTATCTGGCGCAATGGAATCCGGAACCGTTTGGAAACGCGGCGCGACGATGTAACCGTGACCTGGCTGGAGCTCGACACATTTTTCGACGTAAACTTCGACAACCCATACGATCGCCGAAGCTACTCAAACTTCTTTAATAGATTGCGTTTTACCCCGCTGCCGTGGGCGTCGTTGTCAGTTGACTCGCAAATTCCCGCTTTCAGTTCCGGCTTTACCGAAGTTAACACGACCGTTGCCGTGCAACCGACTGCAAATCTTCAGCTCAGCGCGGGACATCGCTACCTCAACGACAACCCGTTCTTCGAACACAGCAGCCTTTTTGTGGTCGGCGGATACTACCGAATCAACGACAACTGGGGTTTTGGATTTCAAGAGCAATACGAAGGCACAGTCGGCATCTTCGAAGAACAGCGCTTCGCCATCTACCGTGATTTGACGAACTGGGTGGCCTCTATTGGCGCCGTCGTGCGGGACAATACCGGCAGTAAGAAAGAGTACGGCGTTCTCCTCACCTTCACACTTAAAGCTTTTCCAAAAATCGGGTTCGATCTCAACTTCGATCCAGGAAGTTCGGGTCAATGATCAAGAGTTACCGAAACAGCTTGCATTCTTCATGCTCTGACTGGTGGTTGTCTGGCCGTAATTAGGTCGCGGCGTCGTTTATTTCCAAAATGGATATTTCAATCATCGGTTCCGGTTATGTCGGGCTTGTCACAGGAGCCTGCTTTGCCGACGTCGGCCACAATGTCATTTGCGTAGACAACGACGAGAGCAAAATAAAAACTCTCCAGGCCGGACGGATTCCAATCTACGAGCCCGGCTTGGAAGAAATCGTTCATCGCAATGTTTCCGCCCACCGCTTGCACTTCAGCAGCAGCATTCGCGAAGGCGTAGACAAATCACAAATCATCTTCATCGCGGTGCCAACGCCGCCACAGCCAAATGGAGATGTCGATCTTAGTTTTATCGAAAAAGTCTCGCGCGAAATCGCCGACGTCCTCACTGATTATCGGGTCATCGTCGACAAAAGCACGGTACCGGTGAAGACCGGCGAACGCGTCGCGGAGACGATCAAGCGCTACAACCGGCACGGCGCAAAGTTCGACGTTGTCAGTAATCCCGAGTTTCTGCGCGAGGGCTGCGCCATTCACGACTTAATGCACCCGGATCGCATTGTCATTGGCGCCCAAAGTCAGCATGCCGTCGACCTGATGAAAAAGGTTTACGAACCTTTCATGGCGCCAGTGCTGGTCACAGGGATTAACAGTGCCGAGCTGATCAAGCACGCTGCCAATTCCTTCCTCGCCTTGAAAATTTCCTACATCAACGCCATTTCAGCCATCTGCGACGCCAGCGGAGCAGACGTGGAAAAAGTCGCGGACGGAATCGGAATGGACCGGCGCATCGGCCGGCAATTTCTCAATGCCGGCATCGGATATGGTGGTTCCTGTTTTCCAAAAGATGTCGCTGCGTTCATCCAGATCAGCGAGCAACTCGGTGTTCCATTTCATCTTCTGAAAGAAGTGCAACGTATTAACGCGGGACAAAAGGAGCGCTTCCTTAAGCTTATCCGCGATACGCTTTGGGTTTTGCGCGAAAAGAAGATCGCGGTCTGGGGCTTGACGTTTAAACCGGACACCGATGACGTTCGCTCATCGGTTGCGATCGAATTGGTGGACGCGATGCTACGCGAAGGCGCGCACGTGACTGTTTACGATCCGAAAGGAATGGAGAAAGCGGGTGAGCTCAAGACGGTCGCCGACGCGAAATTCGTGGCGTCCGCACTGGAAGCCGTCGACGGCGCCGAAGCGCTCGTGATTGCTACTGAATGGAGTGAGTTTGCCAATGTCGATCTTGCCGCGGTCAAAAAGCGGATGACGACGCCAATCATATTCGACGGGAGAAACCTGTTAAATCCGGAAACGATGGGCGAGCTCGGCTTCCATTATCATTCCATCGGCCGCGCCAGCGTCCTTCCACGCTGAAATTCTCGTGGCGCAGACCTCTGCTCGCCGAGTCGCTCTCGCCGCGCTGAGGACCTGGCGAAGAAAAAAAGAGTTCGCGGACGCAATCATTTCGAGCACGCTCTCCGCCAGCGCGCTTCAGACGGCCGATCGCGCATTCGTTGTAGAACTTTTCTACGGCGTCTTGCGAAACTTCACCCTGCTCGATTTTTGGATCAGCAAAGTTCGACGCGGACACGTAGATGTCGATCTTCGCGATCTTTTGCGCCTTGGCCTTTATCAAATATTTATCGCCAAGACGCCGGAACACGCTGCCGTTTACGAAATGGTCGAGATTGCTCCAAGAGGCCAGCGCGCCATCGTCAATGCAATGCTGCGCTCCGCCGCGCGCATCCGGCAAGAGCTGCAAGAAAAAGCGAATTTGCAGCCACTCCATGTTCGAGCCTCGCACCCTAAGTTTCTGATTGAGCGCTGGGAGAAGCAATTCGGAACCGATGCGACCGAAGCTTTGTGCGCTTGGAACAATCTGCCGCCGCCAACTTACGCGAGAATTAATCGGCTAAGGATTGATCGGCAAGCTTTCCTCGAGCGCTATCGCAACGCCAGAACGATGCCCGATGTTCCGAACTTCGTTGAACTCTCTTCGCCGGTGGCTGCGCTCGACCAGGGCGATTGCTATGTTCAGGACCCGAGCACATCGATCGCTTGCGAATTGTTACAGCCGAAACCAGGCGAGAAAATTCTCGACGCCTGCGCAGCTCCCGGAGGCAAAACTGGGTATGTCGCCGAATTGATGGGAAACCAAGGCTTGATCGTCGGATGCGATCGCGAACCCGCCCGTTTAGGTTTGCTCGATGAAAATCTCACGCGACTCGGTGTTCGAATTGCCAAAATCGTTTGCCATGATTGGACGAAATCCGTAGCTCCGCCGGAAATTCTCTCGGAAGCACCATTCGATCGAATCTTGATTGATGCACCCTGCAGCAATACTGGCGTGATGCGACGCCGCGTCGATGTGCGCTGGCGCTTGAAACCAGAGGACTTTAACCGGATGCAAGCGCGACAAATTCAAATTGCGCTCGCAGTATTTCCTTTATTGAAGCCAGGCGGAATTCTCGTTTACAGCACGTGCAGCTTGGAACGAGAGGAAAATGAGGACGTCGTTCAACAGCTGCTCGGACAGATGTCGATCTTGCAACTGGAGGAAGAAAGGCGCTTCGTTCCCTTCCGGGACAATTTCGACGGTGGGTTCGCCGCAAGATTACGGCGGACCGATTAATTAGATCGTAGGGCCGCGGTTGCATCCCGCGCACACAATGGAATCATAGCCTTCTATGCACGACGCACGCTTTGATGAACTCGCCAAACTTTTGGTGGAATACTCAACCAGGCTCAAGCGGAACGAGAATGTCTTGATTGAAGCTTTCGATGTTCCGGACGAGATGACTATCGCGCTGGTTCGCGCAGCGCGAAAAGCGGGTGCAATTCCATTCGTCCAGGTCCAGCGCGCCCGTATCGGACGTGAGCTTGCCTTGGAGGCGTCGGATCGACAACTGACGCTGACGGCGCGGCACGAGCTGGCACGCATGAAGAAAATGCACGCTTATATCGCGTTGCGGGGAAGCAACAACATCACTGAATTGTCCGACGTACCGGTGTCGAAAATGCAGCTGGTAGCCAAGAAAATGCGGCCGGTTCAAGATCAACGGGTCAAGAAAACCAAATGGG
The DNA here is from genome assembly GCA_035716295.1 of Chthoniobacterales bacterium. Lineage (GTDB taxonomy): Bacteria > Verrucomicrobiota > Verrucomicrobiia > Chthoniobacterales > UBA10450 > AV40. The sequence goes on from DASTJU010000031.1 coordinate 20,800, forward strand.
TCGTGCTGCGATGGCCGACTCCCTCCATGGCACAGCTCGCGGGAATGAGCACGCAGGCATTTGAAGATTTTTACTTCCAAGTTTGCACGCTCGATTACCGCAAACTGCAGCCTGGAATGAAAGCGCTCAAAGCCTTAATGGAGAAAACCGACCGAGTCGAAATTAAAGGGCCGGGAACAGATCTCCAATTTAGCATCAAAGGAATTCCGGCCGTCATTTGCGGAGGCGACCGGAACATTCCGGACGGCGAAGTGTTCACTGCACCGGTGAAAAATTCGGTGGAGGGTCACATCACATTCAACGCACCGACAATTTACCAAAGCATTGCCTTTGACGGGATCCGGCTCGATTTTCGCCAAGGCAAAGTTGTTAAGGCGACGAGCAACCAAACTGAAAAGCTCAACAAGATCCTCGATTCCGACGCGGGAGCCCGCTACATCGGCGAGTTTTCGCTCGGATTCAATCCGCACGTTCTCGAACCGATGCGGGATATCCTTTTCGATGAAAAAATCGCCGGGTCGTTTCATTTCACTCCCGGCCAGGCTTACGAAGAAGCAGACAACAGCAATCGCAGTCAGGTCCATTGGGACATGGTCAATATCCAGCGGCCGAGTTATGGCGGGGGCGAGATTTATTTCGATCGGAAATTAATCCGGCGAGACGGCGAATTCTTACCTAAACAGTTGCGTTCACTAAACCGCAGCAACTTCGTTAAACGGCGGTAATTCGCGACAGAGCAGAGCGATTCCGTGGAACCGCTTGAACGGATGTCAGTCTTGGGCGCCGAATTAGGCCGCGCGCTTGGGACCGTGGCCGAGGAGGTTCAACTGCATCATTCCGATTTCGCCGCTGCCAGTCAGCTGCAAATTCGAAATTTCGAACATGGGAGCGCCGTCGACTGGCGTACCGCCAGCGCTCGGCATTTGCACCGATACCTGTTTCGAATTCGAATTGAGCACGATCGACGAAATCTCGAACGACGGTGAGAATTCAACGGTCGCGATTTGGAATGGCGCGACTACTTGGACCGCGGCTTGTCCCTGTTGCGATGGCGTCAGTTGAAGCGGTGCGGCCGCGAAGTCGGAGACCAGATGCAAACCCCCGACCGTAAACGACGGCGAGCCGACGACGGTGGGGCGCTGCTGTTGGGAAGGCGTAAGGCGAACGCTTCCGAGCGTTCCGCCGGCAGGCTGGATCCGGGCAATCTCGAAAGTAACTTGCAGGTTCATCGCTGGCTGCGGAGCAGACCCGGCCAGGCGCATTGTCACGATTTTTGAGGCCGGCCGCAGCTGCAACGCACCCATCTTGAAGGTTGGAGTCAGTTGCATCGACGCAATCTCGAAAGCGAAAGAAAGTTGAACGGCGGTTTGCATCGCGCCTGCTTGAGGTGCGCCACCTCGCATTGCTGGAGCGGTTGGGATTTGGATCGGTTCAGGCATGTTTACTGGTGTGGTTGGTTCGTAAATTGGTGACTCGAAAACAGGCTCAACAGACGGCTCGCTAGGTTGACGAAGCGCGTCAAATCCGGCCGGTTCCGGTTCAGTGACGACTTCAATGATGGACGGTTCCTCCACAGGCGTCAACTGAGGAATCGGTTGACCCTGACCGACCGGCTCGATCTCCAGGTCGGCAATCGCTTCCGGCTGCGCAAAGACGGGCTGAATCTCGGGTTCCGCAATCGTTGCAGCTTCGGCAAAGACCGGCTGGATTTCGGGGACAATAATTTCTTCCGTTTGAGTGACGACTGGTTGCGGAATTTCCATTTCCGGTAGCTCAGGTTGAGGCGCGAACCATTCGGATTGCGTCATCGGTTCGCCAACCGCTTCCGTTGGCATCTCGCCCTGTTCAACAACTCGTCCGACCCCTTCGACTGGTTCGAATGTTTCGAATGTGGGTTCAAGCTCGAAGCGATGCTCGCCGTTACCTTCGACTACGGGTTCCGCAGCCGTCTCGCCACCAAAGATGCGACTCGGCTTTCCAACCGGGACTACCGCGCGGCGAAGCGACGGCTCAGAGGCTTTCAATTTGAGCGAGACCTGTCGCGGACCGCCACTCAATCGTGGCATAACTTTCATTTCTTTGGGAGCCGCAGGTGCATATTCCATTCCCTCCAGCTGCGGGCCGGTCGCTGGCGCAGCGCGGCGGAAACTTGGGAACTGGATTCCACGACGACGAATTTCGAACACGACCACCCAACCGATCACCCCAATGCCGGCCAAAACCAAAATAGCGGCGAACAAATTGCCGACTTCAAATTTTCCGCGAGAAACTTCGCCAACATGCGCGGGAGCAAGCGCAGTTGCGGGGGTGGCCGATGCCGCGGCAACCACTGGCGCTTTCGCGGGTGCAACCGGAGGAGGTGCTGCCTGAGCAGGCGCCTTGTCGGGCTGCGATTTTGCAACTGCCGGTTGTTCGCGTGTGGCAGGGACCGCTGCGGACGATGCTGGCGCACCAGCCGCCGCGACTGGCGTTTCTACGACAGGTGAGAAATTTGGCGCGGGCGACGTCGGAATCTCTTCAGGTCTGGCTGGACTGCCAGCGGCGATTGATCCAGGCGCAACGCCGGAAGATCCCGTGACCGCAGTGCTGGCTGCGGCCTCTTCGGGTTTTGGAGCGGTCGCTTCCATCCCCGCGATCGCGGGCGCAGCGGCCTTGGTCTTAGCGTCCGCCGTCTTACCCTTCGCAGCCGCCGCTCCAGGAATTGGACTCGGTTCAATTGCCGGACTCGACTCGGTCTGCGCTTCAGCCAAAGCAGTGGCAGCTTCCGCGGCCGGTGCGGGCGAGGTCGCAAGCGCCGGACTTTGCATCCAGCCGAGATCGTAAAAGGA
>DASTJU010000032.1:0-3179 GCA_035716295.1 Chthoniobacterales bacterium
GCAGCAGCAGCAAACGCCTGGTCGAATTGGCCAGCGCGGCGGCGAACAAACTTTCAGAGGCGGATGAATCGGTCCTTTCGCAGCTCGCAGAAACGCAACGCCTGCTCCGCGAATTGGAAAAGATCGACATCTCCACTGAGCAACTTGCTTCCGAACATGCAGCGGCGGTCGTGCAGTTGTCCGAAATCGCGCGGTCGCTTTCAGACTACGCCGAAAAACTTGACCTCGATCCGGAACAACTCGCCGCCCTCGAACAACGCGTCTCACTTTTTGAAACATTAAAACGCAAATATGGCGGCTCGATTGCGGAAGTGATCGCGTTCGGTCAACGCGCCGCCGAACGGATGCAAAAAATCGAAGGCCGCGACGCGGAACTGGAGCGGCTAACAAAGGAAATCGAACAAGTCCGCACCCAGATGAACCGCGCCGGCGAAGCGCTCCGCAAACTGCGGGCAAAAGCGGCGCCAAAACTTTCCGACACGATCCGCAAAAACCTCCGCGATCTCGGATTTAAACAATCCGAATTCGACGCGAAATTGGACCCGCTCGACGAACCTCGCGCGAGCGGTTTCGACTCAGTCGAGCTGCTCTTCTCGCCGAACCCCGGCGAACCGCTAAAGCCGTTGCGCACGATCGCATCCAGCGGCGAAATCTCGCGGCTAATGCTCGCGATCAAATCCGCCCTCGCCGCGCATGATGCCATTCCGCTTCTTGTGTTCGACGAGATCGACACCAACGTGGGCGGCGAAATCGCGCACGCGGTCGGGGCAAAAATGCAAACGCTCGGGCAAGAGCATCAGTTGATTTGCATCACTCATCTGGCGCCGGTTGCAGCTTCGGCATCGTCACACTTTGTTGTGACCAAAGATGTCGTGCGGGGTCGCACGTTTTCGAATCTTCAGGAAGTCAGCGGGAAACCACGTCGCGAAGAAATCGCGCGCATGCTCGGCGGCAAAAGCGAATCTGCCCTGCAGCTTGCTGCCAGTTTGTTGAAGGAAAAGTAGCGGTCTACGCTTTCACCGGTCCGAGCGGCAGAACGACTCTCCCGTACAATTCGTTGAGCACCTGCGCGAGACCGGTGTAGATCGCGGAGAAGCCGCAGACGATTCCTTCGTAACCGGTGAAATGTTTGAAACCGGGACTGGCGTTGGCGAAGTCGCCATACGCGAGCAGGAAAAACAAAATCGTGAGTGTGCCGAAGACGATCTGGAGGGCACGATTGAGCCGTAACGTGCCAATGAACATCACGAGCGTAAACAATCCCCACATCGCCAGATACGCGGCCATCGCAGTGTCGTCGGATTTCGCGCCCCAACCCAATTTCGTCAGGACAATTAGCGCGACGAGTGAGAGCCAGAATAATCCGTAGGAAATGAACGCGGTCGTGGCGAACGTGTTGCCTTTTCGCCATTCCATCATGCCGGCAATGACTTGGGCGATGCCGCCATAACAAATACCCATCGCCAGAATCATTGCGTTGAGTTCGTAAAATCCGGCGTTGTGAAAATTGAGCAGTACCGTGGTCATGCCGAAACCGAGGAGACCGAGCGGAGCAGGATTGCCTGTGGTGTCACGGGTGTCGTTCATGACCTCAGTCTGGCGAAGACAAGATCGACAATGCAATCACAAATCGGCTGGTAGCCGCGAGCCGCGGCCGTTAAAACATTCGCGTGCTGAATTATATTTGGCTCGCGCTGGTCTTGCTCGCGGTCGCAATTGGCGGCTGGAACGATCGGCTCAAGGATGTAACCGGCGGCGCGCTCGACGGCGCGAAAACGGCGGTCACGATTGCGATTGGATTGTGGGGAATCATGGCGCTTTGGCTCGGCGTGATGCGTTTGGCTGAGCGGGCCGGGTTGGTGCAGCGAATTGCCTACGGATTGCGGCCATTGATGCAGCGACTGTTTCCCGAAGTTCCGACGGACCATCCAGCGATGGGTTCGATGCTGATGAACATGGCTGCGAACATGCTCGGGCTCGGTAACGCCGCGACGCCGCTCGGACTGCGCGCGATGCGCGATTTGGAATCGTTGAATCCGCGACCCGGCGTCGCATCGAACGCGATGTGCACGTTTCTGGCGATCAACACCAGCTCGGTTCAATTGATTCCGGCAACCGCGATTGCAATACTGGCCGCCGCCGGATCGGCGAGACCAACCGTCATCGTCGGGACGGCGTTTTTCGCGACGCTTTGTGCAGCAACTGTCGCAGTGCTCTCGGCGAAATTTTTCGAGCGATTGTCGTTCTTCCGACCGGTGGCGAGCGAAGGTTCGAAGAAGAAAAACGAGCCAGCGCCGGCGCAACCGGCGTATTCAAAACCGTCGGACGATAAATTTGCGTTCGATGATGATTCACTCGGGCAGCCGCCCCTCTCGCGTCCGGCACCCTGGGGAATGATCGCGCTCGTGCTGCTGGCCGTTTTTTTTGTGATGCTCTTTTTGCGAATGGTGATGCCGGAGATCTTTCGATTGCCAATTCCGACAGATCCAACCCTTCAGAATCCATTCGCGCGAATGGTAAACGCGTTGTCGATCCTGGCGATTCCATTTCTGCTCAGCTTTTTCCCGGTCTACGCCGCCGCGCGCGGGATCAAGGTTTACGACGAGTTTGTGGAAGGCGCGAAAGAAGCATTCAACGTGATTTTGCGGATCATCCCGTTTCTGGTCACGATGCTGGTGGCTATTAGCATGTTCAAAGGCGCGGGCGGAATTGATCTGCTGACGAAGTTGCTCAGTCCAATTCTGACGCCGTTGAATTTTCCAACCGATTTGGTGCCGCTCGCTTTAATGCGGCCATTGAGTGGAAGCGCCACGCTCGCGTTGTTGACCGACGTCGTGCATCGGCTCGGGCCGGACAATATCATCAGCCTGATGGCCGCGACTATTTATGGAAGCACTGAGACCACATTTTATGTGGCGGCTGTTTATTTCGGGTCGGTCGGGATCAAACAAACGCGTCACGCGATTCCGGCGGGATTGCTGGCCGATCTGACGGGCGTCATTGCTTCGGTAATTATCTGTCGAGCGGTGTTGTAAAGACTTCTGCTGCCAGAGACAATGCCAGTCCGGCTCGGACCCGTAGCTCCAACAACGATAGCCACTTAGGCCGACATTTATACGGCCAAGATCATTTTTCCCTACCATTGGGCGCGCGAATTCTCTATCGTCCAACTTTTTCCG
>DASTJU010000033.1:0-2608 GCA_035716295.1 Chthoniobacterales bacterium
GCGGTGGAAGACGTCGCCGCCGCGCTGCTGGTTTATCGATCTGCTACCCAAAAATAAGGCGCTGGTTCAACTCTCCAGGATCTCTTTCGCTTGAGCCAGAGTTTCGCAGGTAACAATCTTCACGTCGCCGCGGTAATGGAAGATCGACATGATCTGCAGGCCGATGTCGCGCTGCGGGTCGGGGATGACGCGCACGACGATGGATGCTCCCTTTTCGTTGCAGAGATCCATTGCTTTCTCGATGAAAGGCGCGCAAGCGACATCCATCGATTCCAGTTCGGTCAGATCGACCAGCAGCCGAAAACCGGATTGCAATTTCGCGAGACCGTTTCGGATTTGCTCCAAACCTTTCTCGGTTTCGTGCGCGAAGACGAGCCCGTGATAACGGATCACAAGCAAATTTCTTGGCTCCTGGACTTCGAAATTAATCACTCTTTGAGGCGATTATATTTTTTCAAAAGCTCGCGCAACCGATCGTGCGACAATGCTTCCACTCGGTGGTTGTCGGCGCCGGTCATGGTTTGATTATCCACCAACGCATTCGCGACCGCTTCTTCGGTCGCCTGCACCACGCCATTGAAAATCGGATCCATCAAATCGTTCGGAATCGTTTCGACCGAATGGGTGACTTGATCGGCAGCCCAAATATTCTTGTTCGCGGTCGAAAACGCAATGAACAGATCGCCGGAACCATTCCCCGAAAACGTTCCGGTGCGGGCGAGCCCGAGTGAAACGCGGCGCGCGAGTCTTTTCAATTGATTCGGCAAAAGCGGCGCATCAGTCGCGACGACGGCGATGCATGAACCGGTATCCTCGCCGTAGACTGTGCCCGGGATTTCTTTTCCGATCGGCACACCGGCGATCGTTAAGAGCGCACGGCGTCCAAAATTCGCCTGAAGAAAAATGCCGACGGTATAACTTTGCGCCGGCGTATCTTTTCCGGCCTTGATCTCGATCTTGCGTGAGGCGGTTCCGCTGCCGCCTTTGAATTCGTAGCAAATCATCCCGGTGCCGCCGCCGACACTCCCCTCCTCGATCGCGCCGCCGTGTGCGGAATCGAGCGCGTGAAAAATGTCTTCCGGTTTTACATGAAACCCGTTTGTGTCATTGAGCCAGCCATCCCAAGTCTCGGCCACGAGCGGCAAGCTCCACCAATATCCGCTCGCATCAGCCGCGCCGTGTTTGATTCGCCATGCGATCACCGCATCGCGCGCGACTCCGACGCTGTGGGTATTAGTAATGACAACCGGACCTTCGAGAAATCCACTTTCTTCAATCCAATGCGTCCCGGTCATTTCGCCGTTGCCATTCAAACTGAACATGCCGGCGTAAACCGGATCGTTCAGCGAATCGTGTCCGCGCGGGATGATCGCGGTCACGCCGGTCCGCACCGGTCCTTTTCCAACCACGAGTTTTCCTTGGCCCTGAATGATGGTGGTGTAACCGACTTCGACGCCGGCAACGTCAGTGATGGCGTTCAGTTGACCTGGCGTCCCATCGAACGGAACGCCAAGATCGCGCGCGCGGACAACTTTGGTCGTTGTCGATCCTGGCGGCGGTGATTGCTGCGGCTCGCGCGCATCGACATCGAGGAAAAGTGAAAGCAGGAGCAACACGGCCCCGAGGCTGATTGTCGACCTTATGAGCATTGGAAATCGAATTTCAGTAATGGTTTTCTATTTTCGCGAAGCAAGCAACGCATTTAGACTGACTTTGTGAGCTACGAGGTTTTCGCCAGGAAATATCGGCCGCAGACGTTTGACGATCTGGTCGGGCAGGCCCACGTCTCACGCACGCTCAAAAATGCGGTCGCGCAAAATCGGCTGGCGCACGCATACCTGTTCGTCGGGCCGCGCGGCATCGGCAAAACTTCGACCGCGCGAATTTTAGCCAAAGCGCTCAACTGTGAAAAAGGGCCGACGGTTACGCCGGACGGAACCTGCGATAATTGCCGGGAGATCGCGGCCGGCAACAGCCTCGATGTCCTCGAGATCGACGGCGCGAGCAACAACGGCGTCGAGCAAGTGCGCGAGCTGCGCGATAACGTGCGCTACGCGCCATCGAAGTCGCGCTACAAGATTTATATCATCGACGAAGTGCACATGTTGACCACGGCTGCGTTTAACGCGCTCTTAAAAACGCTGGAGGAACCGCCGCCGCACGTGAAATTTATTTTCGCGACGACCGAGCCCCAGAAAGTCCTGGCCACGATCGTGAGCCGTTGTCAGCGCTTCGATCTTCATCGGATCCCGGCAAAACTGATTGCCGATCATCTTCAATTCATCGCCGGCAAAGAAAAAATCACACTCGTACCAGCGGCGGCCCATGCGATCGCGCGCGGCGCCGAAGGCGGACTGCGCGATGCGGAGTCGATGCTCGATCAGCTGGTTGCGTTTTGCGGCGAAAAAATTGCGGAAACCGACGTGCTCAATGTTTTCGGATTCACCAGCGAGCAAACCGTGATCGATCTGACGGGTAAGATTCTGGGCAGCGAAACCGCCGCTGCGCTCGATGTTCTCTATGAGCAGTGCGAAGCCGGCAAGGACATGATGCGGTTGATGTCGGATTTGATTTCCTATCTCCGCGACCTGCTCGTGTTCAAAGCCAA
>DASTJU010000034.1:0-17539 GCA_035716295.1 Chthoniobacterales bacterium
GACCGGCGGAGGAGCCGTTTGACGTTGAACGCCACTTTCTTGCAACGCCTCTTCGATCATTGAATTCATTTCAGCTTCGGTTAAGGAGCGCTCAGCGCCAAAGCGGAGAAGATTTTTTTCGTCGTCGACCGTGAGCGCTCCGCTGGCCAAGGCGAAATCGAGATACTTTCGAAATTCAATGGCCGCCGCTTCGTGGTCCTGCGCGGCCAATTCCTCATCGAGCGCCTGGCGACGTTCTGGATCGAGAAGTTCGAGACGCGCTTCAGTCAGGTAACGCGATGATTCCTCAAGGCCCGAACGCAGTAGCTGTGCGAGCGGATTGCTCGGCTGATTTTTGAGCGGGAGTTTTTTTTGCCACCACCGCATCAGCTCGCGGCAGTGTTCTTCGATCAGTTCGCTGCCCGGATTGGCGTTTGGATCAAGACAGAGCCGTTCGTAAAGATTCGGCGACCTGTAATTGTTCCAGCCCTGCCACTTTCGCGGATCATCTGGCAGTGGAAGGGGAAAGCTGATGTCGCACTTGGTCATCGCCTAGCTGACGTGCAGTTCGCCCAAGCCGGAAGCGGCTTGTTCGATCTCCTGCGGAGCCAGACCAGTATTGCGATCGATAGTGACCTTGGCTGTGTTGCCAGCCGCTTGCACATCAACTTCCAACACCTGATTGGCGTTGTATTGATAAGTTAACTTCACCGGTGAGCCTTTGGGCAAATAGGGCGGCAATACGATGTCGCAGACCCCGAGCGGCGTGCATTCACCCGGCACGGTGCTTTCGCCTTCCACAACCTTAACTACGGCGCGCTGCATGTTGGCCTCGGCGGTACCGAACGAGTTCTTAATCACCGCCGGAATCGGTGTCATTTTCCGGATCATCGGAAAGACATATTCCTGAAGTTGTTTCTCATCCCAAAGGACGACTCCGAGTGAGTGCGAAGTGATGTCGGTGACTTCAATCAGTCCACCATCGAGGGACGAAAATTGCCGGCGCACAGTATCGTCCAGGACTCTTTCGCCTGAGATGTCTTCTTCATTCAACATCGACAAGATGCCCTGAATGGCCGCTCCACGGGCCACGACTTCGTCCGGATTCACGTGATCGATCAGCGGTATCGAGGAAAACCCCGCAATCATTGAACGCATCATCGGCATTCGCGTCATGCCGCCGGCCAGCAGGACCTTGTCGATCTTGTCCCATTTCATTTTCGCTTCCTGCATCACCATCTCACAAATGGTTTTGCATTTTTCGACCAGGTGGCGCGTGCGTTTCTCAAATTCCTTCCGCGTCAGAGTCAATTTCACGCTCTTGCCGCTGTGGTGATAAACAATCGTGGTGTTATTACGGCTCGAAAGCTGAATCTTCGCCGCCAACGCACGGTTGTGCAGCTCCTGATAACTGTGCAAATCAAGCAATGGGTTTTCGCCGTGCAGCCGGTCAAATTCCTCGGCGATCAGGTTGACAATTACGTCGTCCCAATCTTTTCCGCCGAGCCGATGATCGCCATTCGTCGCGAGCATCTCGAGTTTGTGATCGAGAATCCGCATGATGGTGACGTCAAACGTGCCGCCGCCGAGGTCGAACACGAAAACCGTGTGATCCTCGTCCAGTTTGTCGAGTCCATAGGCCAGTGCGGCCGCGGTCGGCTCGTTGATAATTTGAAGAACGTTTAAACCGGCAAGCTGGCCGGCCGTAATCGTCGCCGTTCGCTCGGCATCATTGAAATAAGCCGGTACTGTAAGCACCGCGTCGGTGACCGGTTGCTCGAGATATTTTTCGGCGTCGGCCTTTAACTTTCTGATGATCAACGCTGAAAGCTCTTCGGCAGAATAAATTTTACCGTTGAACTCGCGATGAAACTGGTCCTTCGGCTTGCCCATCTCGCGCTTCACGAAATCGACAATTTTTTCCGGCTCGGCCACGGCGTTGTTCTTGGCCACGGTGCCCACGATCACGTTGTTACTGTCAAAAAAGATCACCGATGGAGTGATTCGCTCCGTTTCCGAATTCGGGATGATTTGCGGTTTTCCGTAGGCGTCGATGTGCGCGATGGCGGAAAAGGTCGTTCCGAGATCGATTCCGACTACTTTGCGTGTGCTCATGGGCTCAAAAAGGGTGGAAGAATGCCTTTCGGTTTGGCGGGTGCTTGCTAGTGCAGTTTTCGTGCCTCAGCCGGGCAAGAATTTGCGCAAAATGCGGAGTTTAAATCGCGAACCCGAAATCAGGTTCAACCGAAGCGCTTTGCGATTACTTCTTCGGGTCGAATCAGCTTCCCGCGCCAGACGAATCCGCGCTTCACCCGCATCACAATACTGCCATCCTCTTCCGGAAAATCGGCGGGCTCGTAACTGATGACGCGATGGTAGGCGCGATCGACCCGTTCCCGCGGCTCAATCTCCTTCACATCGAAGCGATGCAAAATCTCAACCAGTGAATGGATGGCGTTCTCCAAATTATCACGCCACTGAGAGACTCGGCTGCGCTTCCCTTTCTCCTGCGCGGCGCTGGAAAGTTGTTCGCAAAGTCCATTCAAGTGGTCGTAGAGATAAACCAAGTCGTGGATGAACGGTTTCTGGAGCGATTCGTGCAGAAAATTGTCGCGATATTTCAGCAATTCGGCGTGCAACGAATCGAAGAGTTGTTGATTCACACTCTCCGTATTCCGGATCGAAGCGAGTTGTTCATCGATCTTGCGGAATTGCTCGGCTAGTGCAGCCGCCCGAGAAGTTTCCATTTGGGCGGCGATTTGTTCCAAACGGTTCAACACTGAATTCTCCAGACCGTGAAGACGTTCAATGAAGGGGTCCGGCTGTTGCAACTGCTCTTCCGGATCGCGGACTTCGGGCACGGAGGAATTATTTTCCTCCGCCGGCAATATCTTCTCCGCTTCGGCGCTCAGCTGTTGCATCGCGACGGCGAAATCCTGTTCTTGTTGGGCGGTCTTACTCGACATTTTCGCTCACAAAAAATTTCCGGATTGCTTCGACCAAACCCTCGATGTCGTGGCGACGCGCTTCGATGTCGATCTTGAGGCCGTGATCCGTAGCCGTTTTCGACGTGATCGGTCCGATGCTCGCGATTTGCATTCCTTTTGGCCAAGGCAGGCCGAGCGCGAGAAAGTTTTCCACCGTGGAAGAACTGGTGAACGTGATCAGATCCGCCCCCTCTTCCAAAAGCCGGCGGCGCGCGCCGGTAACGTCGCGCGTCTCCGGAACCGTACGATAGGCAAAAGCTTCATCGACAATCGCTCCCAGCTTAGACAATTCCCTCGGTAGCACGTCCCGCGCCTTTTCCGCCCGGGCCAGGAGGATTCGCAGATTTTCCACGCCGCCTTGCTTCTGAAATTCGCGGACAATGGACTCAGCCACGAATTCCTCCGGCTGAAGATCTACATGGAGATGAAAATCGCGGACGCGTTGGGCCGTCGCCGGCCCAATCGCCGCGACTTTCGCGGCGCCAATCTCGCGCGCGTCGCCATAGAGCTTGTAAAAGATCTCGAAGAACGCCTCCACGCCATTCGGACTGGTGAACACGATCCAGTCGTAACGGTGCGCGTCCTGAACGAGCTCGGCGAATTCGCGCAAATCGGTCGGCGGCTCGATTCGAATTGTCGGCAATTCAAAAACGTCGGCACCAAGCGCGCGAAGCTGAGCCGTCAGTGCACCCGCTTGTTTCCGCGTCCGTGTCACCACGATCCGCTTTCCTGAGAGCGGTCGACGCTCATACCAATTCAGATCTTTTCGCAATGCAACGACGTCGCCGAACACGGCCACGGCCGGCGCTTCAAATTCAGCTTCAACTACCCGCTTGCCGATATTTTCGAGGGTGCCGGTCAACGTTTCCTGGCGCCCCGTTGTCGCCCACTGAACCAGCGCGACCGGAAGATCGCTGCGAACGCCGTTGGCGATCATCTCTCGGGCGATCGCCTCAATTCTCTCGACGCCCATTAGCATCACTTGCGTGCCGCCAAGCTTTGATAGCGCGGCATAATCAATCGCACTTTTTGTTTTCGAAGGGTCTTCGTGACCGGTAAAAAAAGTCACGTGCGAATTTTCCGCGCGATGCGTTACCGGAATTCCGGCATACGCCGGGCCTGCGATTGCCGACGTAATTCCGGGAACGATTTCGAACGCAATGCCGGCATCAACAATCGCCTTGGCTTCTTCCGCGCCGCGACCGAAGACAAACGGGTCACCGCCTTTTAGGCGGACGACCTCGTTTCCAGCGCGCGCTTTTTCAACGAGCAGCTTATTGATTTCCTCCTGACCTAACGCGTGCTCGCCGGCTTTTTTGCCGGCATAAATAATTTCCGCATCGTCGCGCGCCCAACCCAGCATCTCAGGATTCGCGAGATAATCGTAAACAATGACGTCTGCGTGCTCGATGCACTCCTTCGCCCGCAGCGTCACAAGTCCAAGATCCCCGGGACCAGCGCCAACAAGATAAACCTTTCCGATCTTACTCCTGCTCATGCTCGGATTTTTTCCAGCAATTGTGCCGCCAATTTTTCCGCGTCTTCGCTTGGTCCCTGCACAAAACCTTCGCGCGGCGTCGTCGCCCCAAGAGCGAAAATCTGCCCGCGAATTTTCATGATCGGTCCATCGAGAACTGCCAGCACTCCTACCGGTTGATTGCAATCCGCATTCAACAATCGCAAAAGCTCGCGCTCTGCCCGCAAAGCAAGTCGCGTGTCGAAGTCGTTGATCGCATTGACGATCTCTCTGAGTTGTTCGTCGCCTGAATGGATCTGCATCGCAATCACACCCTGTCCACCGGCCGGGACAAAAATTTCCCGCGGGAGGAGGGCCGTTAAGAATTCGCTTTCTTCAAATTGGATTCGCCCACGACCTGGATCCAGCCCGAGCCGCTCCAAGCCGGCATGCGCGAGAATGATCGCGTGCCATCGGTCGGTCGCGAGCTTGCGTAATCGCGTCGGCACGTTGCCGTGAAGATCGACAATCTCCAAATCCGGTCGTTTCCAGCGCAGTTGATGTTTTCGCCGAACACTTCCGGTCGCGACAATTCCGTCCGCCGCCAATGAATTTAAATCACACTGCGTGGTCGCCACTAACACATCGTCAACAATCGCGCGCGGAAGCACAGCAGCAATCTCCGTCCCCGGCGCCAGATTGCTCGGCAAATCTTTCGCGCTGTGCACGGCAAGATCGATGTTGTCCGTGACGAGCGTGCGCTCAATTTCTCCGGTAAACAACCCTTTGCGACCGGCACGAATGTCGGCAATCGCAGTCTTAGAATCGTCTCCCCGGGTCTTGATGACTTTGACTTCGAATTTTAAATCCGCCCATCGCGCCTGTAACCCCTGCACCACCAGCTGCGTTTGAGTCAGGGCGAGTTGACTGCCGCGCGTGCCGACGACGATTTTGATCCGGCGTGGACGCTTCATGGCTGATTTTTCTGTAGCGGCGCTCGGCGACCGTCGCAAATCTTGCGGAGCTGCCCTACAACTCCGACGTGCGAAGTGAATTTTTGCCGATCGCCGGCCGGTCCGGCGTTTTTTCCGGGCAATTCAATCCGCGTGCGATCATTTGATCAAACTCAGCCGCGTGTTGAGAAATGATCTCCTCGGCCGCGGCGATCTGTTCGCGGCGCATCGCCAGCGATTGCTCGGCGATCGATTGTAGCGAATCGATGTCGTAGAGATAAACGCCGTCGAGCGCATTCACATCCGTAGCAACATCACGCGGGACCGCGATATCGATAATGAAAAGTGGCCGATCGATCCGCTTGCGCAGCACGGGCGCAAGTTTTTCCTGTGAGAGCAGCGGAACTTCGGAAGACGTGGATGTAATTAAAATGTCAATTTCGCCGCACTGCTCGAGCCATTGGTCAAAGGCGACAGCGCGGCCATTGACGGCAAGAGCGACCGCTTCCGCACGTTCAGGCGAACGATTGCTGACGCGCAAATCCGCGACCCCGCGCGAAACCAGCGCCCTAGCCGTCCGTTCGCTCATTTCGCCCGCGCCGAGCACAAGGGCTTTGCAATTCCGGAGCTCACCGAAAATTTTCTGCGCCAGGTCGACGGCGACGGAGCCGACCGAGACTGCGCCGCGGGTGATCTCGGTATGGGTGCGAACTTGCTTGGCCACGCGAAAAGCCCGCTGAAACAACCGGTGCAAATATCGGCTGGCCGCTCCCGTTGTCCTCGCCGCTTCGTACGCCTTTTTCGCCTGCCCGAGAATTTCGGTTTCGCCCACCACCATGGAATCGAGTCCGGAAGCGACGCGAAACAAATGTCTCACGCAATCCCCGGCTTCGTAGCGGTAGAACGCTCCAAGATGTCCATCGACCTCGATCGTGTGCGCTCGGGCGAGACAACGCACGATCTGTTCGGTTGGAACGACACTCTCAGCCGCGGCATAAACTTCGACGCGATTGCAGGTACTGAGCACGAGCGCCTCATTGCAACCGCAGTTCCGCAGCGCGCGGTCGGACTCGACATGGCCGGCAAAGTATTCGCGTGCCTCGACCTCCGTTTTGTGATGACTGAGACCGACGCAGAACAAATTCATGGCGTGTGCGTTTGAGCGGTGAACGTGATCCCCCAAAGAAGGGTCAGCGCGGCGCTAAAACCAATGATGCAAAGCGCGGCCACCCGTTTTGGCGCAAACCAGTGCAAATATCGACCCTGCAAAATCAAACCGTAAAGAAACCAAACTCCACTCGCGCACAGGATTTGGATCCACGGCAGCGGTTCGCCCACGAAAAAACCGCTGACCAAACCGAGCGTGTAAAGCACGAATCCCCACCAGAGCAATCGTGTGATCGCGGCGAAAAGCTCGGTCAACGGCGGAAGATGATAAAAGATCGAATGCAATTGGTGCGTCTTGAGCTGCCGCTCCTGCACCAGGTACATCACCCCCGCAATGCAAGCGAGGGCAAATGCGCCGTAAGCCACCAGCGAGATGGACGCGTGAAATTCCAACCACGAGTTCGCGGGCAATCGTCCCCGGTGCGGTTTATCGATCGGCGCGAGCAGCGCAAAAAGTTGAAGCAAAACCACCAGCGGAGCGGTGAAGGCGCCCATCAGGGAAAGCCGATACGCCGGACCAACCACCATGTAGAAAAGCGCGATCGACCATGCGACGAAAATGATGACCTCAAAGAGGTTCGTGATCGGACAACGACCGAGCGCACCGCCCCGGATCGACAAAAACGCGGTCTGGAAAATAAAGCCGATTCCGACCGCGAAGAAATTGAACTGCATCGGCCGAAAAATCCCCCCGCGCATTTCGAGAATGGTGTGCGCAATTGCCACCAGAAAACAGGCCGTTGAGACAATGAGAAGATATCGATCCACCGCGAGCGTTCTATTCTAGATATCCCCTCGCCTTTGGCAATGCCGCGCTTACCGAGTGAGCGCAACCTCTTCGCTTCGGATAACCGGTACGGCCGGGCGCTACCGCTTACTTCCGGCCGCACCGGTGGACTTATCCGCGTGCGAGATAACCGATTTGGTCGAAACACCGGTTCGCCAAAGGTTCCTCACGTTAATGAATACGGGATTTGACGGTCAAAGTTCGCGAACATCCTTGTTTCCCGGGAATATTTTCAAGGCGCCCCACGCGTCGCCGTTGACCTGAAACGCCTGCCCGCTAGCATCGCTTTGGTGAATTCCGACGTTATCGAAAAACTCCGCGCCGGCGTTCGCAACGTGCCCGATTTCCCCAAAAAGGGGATCATCTTTAAAGACATCACGCCGATCTTGAAGGACGGCGCACTTTTTCGCGCGTCGATCGACCTTTTTATCGAACGCTTTGGCGGAAAAAAGATCGACAAGATCGTAGGAATCGATGCGCGCGGATTCCTTTTCGGATCAGCTGTGGCCTACGAGCTCGGCATCGGTTTTGTGCCGCTCAGAAAAAAAGGCCGGCTGCCCTACAAAACCGAGAGCGCGAAATACTCCCTCGAGTACGGCGAAGCCGAAATGGAATTGCACATCGACGCCATCACCCGCGGCGAACAAATCGTTCTGATCGATGACCTGCTCGCGACCGGCGGAACCTCAGCTTCCGCGGCGACATTGATCAACAAAGTGGGCGGTGAATTGGTGGAAGCGATTTTCCTGATCGAGTTGGAATTCCTGCACGGCCGGGAAAAACTTACGCCGACGCCGGTCACTTCGTTTCTGAAATACTGATTCGATCTTTCACCACCACTTCCATTTTGATCTCCTGGTGGGCGAGCTGATCGTGAATCTGGCCTAACAAATCGATTGCGCGGGCGTCGGGCAGATGGGTGCAACGCACTTCGATACGCGCGCGTTTTTGCGCCAGCTTCGGATCCCATTCCGCAAATTCGCCATCGAGCAAGAATGAAACGTAAGAATTGAAGCGCTCTTGTAATTCGAGCAAACGTTCGTCGGACCCGTTCCAAGGTTCCAACTCGTTCATCACCAGCACGGCCTCATCTGTCTTTGGGTCGTGCGCGATCATGTCGATCAGACCAACGCGATTCTCATTCCCCGAATGTTCGCTGCCAGATGCTGTCATTGGATTTGAAGGTTGAAGGTTGGCTGGTGAGCGTTGAACGTTCAAGCGATGAAGCGCGCGAAATCCAAAGGTAGCTCTTTGACGCTGCTCGGTCGAAGCGAAACGAAATTGCCGGGCGCGCCCTCCGAGGCGCGGCTGGAAACATTTCCAAATCCGACGCGGCGCAATTACCACATTCATTTCGAGACCGACGATTTCACCTGCCTTTGTCCCGTCACCGGCCAGCCCGATTTCGCCAGGATCGACATCGACTACGTGCCGGATCGCCTTTGCGTCGAAAGCAAATCGCTCAAGTTCTATCTCGCTTCGTATCGAAATGAGCGCGCGTTTAACGAAGCAGTCACCAATCGCATCCTGGACGATTTCGTGAAAGCGTGTTCGCCGCGGGACGCAATCGTGACCGCGCAATTTTCCGCGCGCGGCGGAATCGCGTTGACGGTTCGCGCCGAGTATCCCGACAAAGCAATTGGCCGCGATGGCCGATGAAACACGCGGTCGTTCTGCTCAGCGGCGGTCTTGATTCGGCTACAACTCTCGCGATCGCCCGCTCCCAAGGTTACGAAGCTTACGCCCTCTCTTTCGATTACGGCCAACGACATCTGCGCGAATTGGAAGCGGCGCGGAAGATCGCAAAGTCGTTAGGCGCGAAGGAACATCGCACTGTGAAGATCGACAATCAGATCTTCGCCGGCTCGGCGCTGACCGACGATGTCGAAGTTCCAAAATCGCGATCGGAAGAAGAAATCGGAAGCGGAATTCCGCCCACTTACGTTCCGGCTCGAAACACAATTTTTCTCGCGCACGCCCTGGCCTGGGCGGAAACGATTCCGGCCGGACACATTTTCATCGGCGCCAACGCGATCGATTACAGCGGATATCCCGATTGCCGGCCGGAGTTCATCGCGCTTTTTGAAACGCTGGCCAACGTCGCCACCAAAACGAGCGCTGAAGGCGCTCGCATTCAAATTCATGCGCCGCTGATCAAGCTCTCGAAATCAGAGATCGTCCGCAAGGCCGTTGAGCTGGATGTCGATCTTTCGCTAACGCACAGCTGCTACGATCCGACACCGGATGGACAGGCATGTGGAAAGTGCGATTCCTGCCAGTTGCGTTTGAAAGGTTTTCGCGAAGCCGGCGTTACCGATCCGATCAAGTACGCGCGCAAGTGAAAAATATTTTTGACCTGACGAAACGGGAACAGCGTCTCGTCATTGTCATCGTGGTGGCTCTTGTCGCGCTAGCGTTGGCGAAACATTTCTCGAACAAGAGAGAGCAGCCGACATCCACACCTGCAAGCTCGCCGACGATTCACGCTGAGGAAGAAAAGCCCGAGCCGGACGATTCCCACTAATTATTTCGCGCCTGGATCGGGGATCCGCCCGTAACCAACAAAGACCGGGCCCGGTTCCTTGTTCGATTTCGGTGCTGCGCGGCCAACTTTGAAATCGAAAACATTCACGCCTGATCGCGATTGGCCTTTGTAGGCGAGCCGTTCACTCGCGCCAATCATGATTCGCTGGTTTGTGCCCTTTTCGCGTCCGAGATAGATCATCGTCTGCGTAATATCGGGGTCGCGACTGACTCCGTAATTGCTCGCCCAAAAAAGCAAATCGCCCGGTTTCAGGGCATCCAATTCAAAAGTGTCGTCGCGTTGCGCAAGCACGGCCTGAAAATTTCCAGCTTTGCGTACCCAGATGTATTGCTCGCGCGCGTCGCGCGGCACATCTTTGATTCCGCACTTGGACAGCACGAAATAAATGAAACCGGAGCAATCCATCCCGCCCTTCGCTGGATCGGCCGACGCGTATTTGTAGCGGAGATTTTGCGTCGTCAGGTTGAGACCGAGGTCGATTAGTTTCTTAACTTCCGGCGAATAACTCTGCGAATCCGAAATCTCTGTGACGGGGATCGTCGCGGTTGGGGTTCCTGCTTTCTTGGCGGTCGCTGATGGCGAAGATTTGACCATCGGCGGCAGGTTTGGCGTTGGCCTCGAGACTGGCGTTTCTGTCGGAGTCGGTGTCGTGACTGGGGTTTCAATCGGCGTTGGAGTCGCTGTGGTTGTCGGAATCGGAGTCGTTTTCGGCGCCGCGATTATTTTTGGACTTGGACTTCGTCGCGATCGAGGGCCCGGAGTCATTGGACGCACGGCTTCGAAATATTGGGTTCGACCTTTCCCAGCTCGAGTCGGTGTTCTTGTTTCAGCTACCGATGGAGCAGGTGGCGGCGTTTCGCTTGGCTGCGCGGTCGCCGCTACACTTACCGATGGCGAGGGAGTGATCGACGGAAGTGGAGTTTCGCTTAGCGAAGAAGTCGACGTTTCGCTTGCCGATGGTGATGGTGTGATAGTCGGCGTCGGCGACGCTTTCTTTTTCTTCCGATGTTTCGGAGTTGGCGTTGGTCGGACGAAAAGTTTTTTAAATTTGTCGCCGAACGTTTCCTCCCGTTCCTCCGTCCCGCGCACTACGAGCGTGCTGATCGCGATCGTAATCGCGACCACAAACACGGAACGCAGTTTTCTTTTCACGCCAACGAGCGGTTCAACCAGCCAGTTCCTCGAGCACAGCTTGATTCATTCGGATGCCGGCCTCGAGATTTTCCAACGGAAAATTTTCATTCGGCGAATGCGCCCGGCAATCTTGCAACGCCAAACCAATCAACAGGGTCTCGACGCCGAGGATCTTCCGGAAATCGGAGACGATCGGAATGCTGCCGCCCTCGCGAATAAGGGCCACGTCCTTGTTGAAAGCTTTCTTCAATGCGCGCTGCGCGGCTTCGCCAAATTTGCTGTGCGGATCGGTCAAATACCACGGGCCATGATGACCGCTCGTCATTTCCATCGTCACTCCCGGCGGTAAAGTTTTTTGGAAATGTTTCTTCACCAAATCGATAATCACGTCAGCGTCTTGATTCGGGACCAACCGGAACGTCAACTTCGCCATTGCGTGACTTGGCAAAACCGTTTTTGTCCCCGGCCCCTGATAGCCGCCGCCGATGCCGTTGATCTCAGCAGTCGGCCGGGCCCAAATCCGTTCGAGCGTGCTGAAACCTTTTTCGCCAAAAAGCGCGGGCGCTTTGGTTTCGCCGAGCATCTCGGCATCGGCGTCGATTGGTAATTTCTTCCACGCCCCGCGTTCCCAATCTTGCAACGGAACGACGTCGTCGTAGAAACCAGCAACCGCGATATGACCATCGGCATCATGGAGCGTCGCCATCATCCTCGCCAGGGCGGTCGCCGGATTCGCAACGCCGCCGCCGAAAATTCCGGAGTGCAAATCCATCTTCGGGCCGGTGACTTTGATTTCAAGCGCGGCAACCCCGCGAAGTCCGTAGCTTAACGTCGGCGTCTTCGGCGCGATCATTCCGGTGTCGGAAACCAAAACCACGTCGCATTTCAAAGCGCTGCGATTATCCGTCAAAAATTTACCGAGATTTTGGCTACCCACTTCCTCTTCGCCTTCAATGACGAGATGAACGTTCAACGGCAAATCGCCGTCTTTCGCGATCGTCTCCTGCAAACCGAGAATGTGTGAAAAGATCTGGCCTTTGTTGTCGGTCGCGCCGCGGGCGAAGACATAACCGTTTTTCAATATCGGTTCGAACGGGGGCGAGTCCCACAGGTCGAGCGGATCGGGCGGTTGAACATCGTAGTGACCGTAAATCAGAACGGTTGGCCGGCCGTTACGATGCTTGTTGTGCGCCCAAACAATTGGATGGCCCGCCGTCGGGACAACTTTGGATTCTAGTCCGATCGCTGTCAGCTTCTTGGAAACCCAATCCGCACATTCGCGAACCTTGTCGGCAAATTTTGCATCGGTCGAAACGCTTGGGAACCGCAGAAAGGAATAATATTCCTCGAGATAATTGTCTCGCATGGCCAAAACCTAATCAGTTTTTCGCCGTTTGCCTACGACTTCCGCCGCAGTCGACCGGCAATGAGGTAATAAACCGAGGCTATCGCGAGTACAATTGCCGCGTTGCGCAGACCGGCGCGGGTGTCGCTCCCGACCTGACTCTCACTTAGTGACGATCCCACCAAAATCGCAAGGATTGTAATAATGGCTAACGCGGGAACTATTTTCATTCCGATAAAAGTGAACGGCTCCCCATCCGATCGGATATCGCGCTTGAGCAGAATCCAACAGCTCGCGCAGCAGAGCAGATACATCAACAGCACCGCGACATTCGAAAGTATAGCCAATCGCTCGAACGTCCCGCTGACCGACAGCGCAAACGCGAGCACAGCGTAGGTGATGATCGCGACATCGGGCGATCGATAGCGCGAATGAACGTGCGCGAAAAATCTCGGTAGCGCTCCATCTCGGCCGAACGCAAATATCATTCGCGGCGAACTGAGGATGTCACTGGTGACAAAGCCAAACGCGGAAATGGTCGCACCGGCCAGAAGAACGGTGCGGCCGAAATTGCCGAGAAATCTTGCGGCCGATTCGGCAAGCGGTGCGTCTTTGTAATTCGCCAGATCAGCGCCGAGCGTCCCTTGCGCCACAACTTGAATCAAAACATAAATGATTGTCGTAACGACGAGCGCGAGGTAGGCAGAACGCGGAACGGTGCGCGCTGGATTTTTCACTTCACCGCTCGGGATCAAGGCGACTTCAATTCCAACGAAGGCGAACATTAACAGCACGACCGCATCGCCTAACGATTGACTGCTCGGCCATGCCGGCCAGGTCAGGTTCGGAGGGTGAATGAAAAAGATTCCCGCGCAAATAAACAAGAGCAGCGGCAGAAGCTTCGCCAGCGTGATTACTGTCACTGCGCCTGCGCCTTTGCGCACGCCGCGGATGTTGATGAACACGAGCGAGCCGTAAACCGCGAGCATCACGACAATCCGCATTACCGGACTGCCAAGGGAAGGAATTACCAGTGCTACTGAGTTCGCCAGCACGTTCACCACACCGGCAACCGCACCAAGCGCAGTAAGAAAATAAAGCATTCCGGCGAGAAATCCGATGTAGCGACCGAACGCAACTTCGACGTAGGCGTACAATCCACCGGTCAGCGAAACTCGACTGCCGGCGATGGCGAAACAGGTCACGAACAGAACCATCGCAATTGCGCAGCAAACGAATGCGAGCGGCGCGGCTGGACCAAGGCCCATTGCCACTGTTGCCGGAATTACGAAAATCCCGGCACCGATTGTCGAGCTGATAATGTTCGCAGTGAGGGCCGGAATTCCAATCCCACGGACGAGCTGATGATCGACACTCTCCGCGCGTTGGATCGAGATCGTATCCTCCGCGGCCATTCGCGGGATGGTGCGTGATTCCCGAACTGGAAGCAAGAGGGATCAGTATTGCCTCCGGGCACAAAATGTTGCGGTTGGGGGTCACGCCGAGCCTACCAATGGTGTGATTTTGCTTGTCACGGCACAAAGGCTATTATATTGCCCTCTAAGACTGACAGGTGGGCCCCGGCCGCATGCATTTACAATCGCTCGAGCTCTTCGGCTTCAAATCCTTTGCCGACAAAACGCTTTTCAATTTTCACGAAGGCGTAACCGCAATCGTCGGCCCAAACGGTTGCGGCAAATCTAATTTGCTCGACGCGATTCGCTGGGTGCTCGGCGAGCAGTCCGCCAAGTCGCTTCGCGGCGACGAAATGGCCGATGTGATTTTCAACGGCACCGATAATCGCAAGCCGCTAAGCTTCGCCGAAGTCTCTCTTACCTTCACGGATTGCGCGTCGGAGCTGAATGTTGATTGGCACGACGTCCGCGTGACCCGCCGCGTTTATCGCGACGGCAATTCCGAATATTTGCTCAACAAAACGCAGTGCCGCCTGAAGGATATCCAAAATCTTTTCGCCGACACCGGCGTCGGCCGCTCCGCCTACTCGATGATGGAGCAAGGCAAGATCGACATGATCCTGAGCTCGCGTCCGGAAGATCGGCGCGCGATTTTCGAAGAAGCGGCCGGCATTACCAAATACAAAACGCAAAAACGCGAGGCGCTACGGAAACTGGAAGCGACTGAAGCCAACCTTCTTCGGATCGGCGACGTGATTAAAGAAGTGAAGCGGCAAATCGGTTCACTTCAGCGCCAGGCCGGCAAGGCGAGACGTTATCAGGCTTTGCACGCAGACCTACGCGTGCTCGAAACGCATCACTCGAAAAAACAACTGGCCGCCTTGGACGCTGATCTCGCCCGTTGCCGCGCTGACATCGAAAAGATTGCGACTTCGGAGCAGACATCGCGGAGCAAGATTGATCACGAAGAGAGCGAACTGACCGAAGAACGTCGCGCGCTGGACAAGATCGACATTGAGGTCGCGGACATCCGCGCCGAAGCACAACGATTACAAAGTGAGGTAGCGGCGCATCGGAGCCGGATTGAATTCAATCGGCAGCGCAAGGACGAGTTGTCCGATCTGATCGAGCGCGCGCAAGGCGACATCGCCACCGCGGAAAGCAAACGTAAACAACACGCGGCCCAGATTCGCGAGAGCGACGCACTGATTGAGAAAACGCAGCACTTTCTCCAATCGAAACAAGGCGAGCTGGCGAAAGTAACCGAGCTGCTCGATAAACTCCGCGCCAAACGCGAAGCGAGTCAGGCCGATCGCGAAACTGCTCGCGCTTCGCTTTCAAAATATGAAGTGCGCATAGATAAGCTGGAGGATGAGTTGGCCGGAATCACGGCGCGGCGCGAACTGACACAGGAACAAATCCGCGACATTTCTACCGAAATAAAAGAGGCGACGAAAGCGCGTGAGAAAATTGCGGCAGAAATTGCAGCTGCGCGAAACACCACCGATACCGAGCAGAAAAAAATTGAACAACTGCTCGCGCTATCGCAAACGGCGGAAACGAATGTTCGCCGGCAGCAAGAGCTTCTCGCGAATGCCGAGAGCGCCCTGACAGTTTTGGAGCGAACACTCGCCGAGAAGCGATCGAGCCTTGAGATTTTGCGCCAGCTCAATGCTGAAGGCGAAGGACTCGCCCAGGGTTCGCAGGCGGTCCTCAAAGGCCTGGACGATCCGCACCGCTTTCGAGATGCAATAGTTGGCTCGCTTGTCGCGCAAATCGATGTCGATCCAAAGTTTATTCCCGCGATCGAAGCGGCGCTCGGGCGAAATCTGCACGCGGTAATTTTAAAGGACGGAGAAAGAGCCGAAGAAATTCTCTCGCGATTAACCAAAAAGAAACTCGGCCAGGCCGCTCTCTTCGTTCCGAAACTCGGCGGCTCGGCCCACGAATCCGTTCGCAAGAGTTTGCCGAAAGGCGCGCTGGCCTGGGCCGTTGATAAAATCGTTGCGCCGCGTGGGCTCGAAGCCGTGATCCGCCAACTGCTGAGCGGCGTGGCCATTTTTTCGAAACTGGACCAGGCGCTCTCCTGCAAGAAGGACGAGCCAACTCTGGCCATGGCAACGTTGGATGGCGAATTCATCTCGGCGGAGGGAATTCTTTTTGGCGGCAGCAGCACGGTGAAAGCGGACTCGTTGCTCGAACGCAAGGCGCGCGTGTCCGCGTTGGAAAGAGAAGAGGCGGAATCCGCAAGTCAGCGCGAGGTCCTCGTTCAAAAACGGGATCAGGCGAAAGCGAATGTCGAAGCGGCGTTGCGTCAGCTCGACGAAGCTCGCGCCCAGTATCAAGCCGCACATCTGTCGCATTCGACTTCCGCCAACAAGATTTCGCTGCTGCAAGCGGAAGAAAAAGAAGCCGAACGCAAGATCGACAATCTCAAATCGGAAAAGACAACGCTCGAGCAACAAATTGAAGCAGCGGGCCAGCGCGTCAACGAACTCGAAGATGAATTGAATGGAGCGCGCGATGAACTTGCTGAGCACGAAGCTGAGCAAAGCGCTGCCGAAAAGGACGAAAAAGGCGCGCGAACTCAGGAAGAGAAAACGCTCGAGAACCTGAATGAATTGCGGCTCGCGATCGCAACCGCGCGACAGCGCCACGAAAGTCTGGAAGCGCAACGCCAGCCGATGGCCGCGCGTGACACCGAATTGGTGGAACTAGTCGCGGCGCGTCGGACCGATATCGCCAGTTATGAAAGCAAACTGGCGGCGCAAGCGCAGGAAAATCGCGATGCGGAAGTTGCGATTAAGGAACAAACGGCGCGTGTTGCTGAAGCGGAGGCAGCCGCAACCAAGATTTCGTCACAGCGAGCGGCTCGCGTAAGTGCGGTTGAGAAGCGGGAGACAGAATTGCGAGGCCTGCGCAATTCGTTGAGCGAGTCGCAAGAGAAACGCGGTCACCAGCAAGTCCGCGAGTCGCAATTGCAAATGCAGATCGAAAACCTGGCGGAAAATATTTCACGCCGTTATCAGGTTGATCTTCGCTCGTTTAATCCGGACGAAGCGGAATTCGGCAAGACGTTGCGGGCGCAATTGAAGCGCTCCGAAAAAGAAGTCGCTCCCAAGGACGATGTCGATCTTGCCGACGACGAATTGCAAAAGCTGATTGGCGATCTTACCCGACAGCTCGACAACATGGGCCCGGTCAATCTCGACGCCGTCCAGGAGTACGACGAGCTCGAAGAGCGCTTCAAGTTTCTCGAAACCCAAAATACCGATCTCACCAATTCGCGACGCGAACTGCTGGATGTAATCTCACGCATCAATTCGACAACCAAGAAGTTGTTTGCCGACACTTTCGCCCAAGTCCGCGCGAACTTTAAGGAGATGTTTGCCGAACTCTTCGGCGGTGGCCGGGCCGATCTCTCGCTGCTGGATGAAAACGACCCACTTAACTGCGGGATCGAGATTTCAGCGAAGCCGCCCGGCAAACAGCTGCAAAGCATTTCGCTTTTGAGCGGCGGCGAGCGCGCGATGACCGCCGTCGCGCTTCTCTTTGCCATTTACATGGTGCGTCCAAGTCCGTTTTGCGTGCTCGACGAAATCGACGCACCGCTCGATGAGAGCAACATTAACCGCTTCGTTCGGATGCTTGATCGATTCATCGCGCAGAGCCAATTCGTCATCATCACTCACAACAAACGCACGATCTCGAAGGCGGATGTGCTTTACGGAGTGACAATGGAAGAGCGTGGGATAAGCAAATTGGTCGGTA
>DASTJU010000035.1:0-2579 GCA_035716295.1 Chthoniobacterales bacterium
GGCTTTTTCATCGCGTTGCCGCTTCGCCGCTTACCGATGCCACAACTGGAATCAAAATGTTCCGCAAAGAAATCTTTTCCTCCCTAAATCTGGAAACTCGGCCCGTCGGCTGGTCGGTTGCATTCGAGATGGCGATTAAAGCTCACCATGCCGGGTTGCGCTTAGGGGAGGTGCCGATCGTTTCGATTGATCGACTTTATGGCGGCGAGTCGACCTTTCGTTTGGGTTCCTGGCTGATCGAGTACTCGCGCTGGTTTCTGCGTGGCCTGCAAGCGCGTTTCCGAGATCATAAAACGCGCAGCAAGGCGACCGTCCGCATTCCGAAATTCTATCGATAGCTATGCGTTATCTCGTCACCGGAGCGACCGGATTCATCGGCAGCGCGCTCGTTCCCGCCTTGTTGAAAAGCGGAAATGCCGTCCGCGCTCTCGACAACGAATCACGGGGAGCGCGTCGCCGGCTGAGCGCGGTGGAATCGCAGATCGAGTGGTTTCCCGGTGATATTCGAAACGCGTCGACGGTCTCGGATGCGGTGAAAGGTGTGGATGCGGTTTGTCATCTGGCCGCAATCAACGGCACGGAGTTTTTTTATACCCAACCCGAGCTCGTCCTCGAAGTCGCGGTCAAAGGTATGATGAACGTGATCGACGCCTGCATCGAGCATGGAGTCGGCGAACTCTTCCTGGCCTCGAGCTCCGAGGTCTATCAGACGCCGAATAAAATTCCGACTGACGAGAAGGTCGCGCTCTCGATCCCCGACCCCCTGAATCCGCGTTACTCATACGGCGGCGGCAAGATCATCAGCGAATTGCTCACGCTCAATTACGGTCTCAAGAAATTCCGGCGCGCGGTGATTTTTCGCCCGCACAATGTTTACGGCCCGGACATGGGCTGGGAACATGTCATTCCGCAATTGACGCTGCGGCTGCGCGAACTCTGTCATCAGACGAGCGGCCCGGTCGTGTTACCAATCGAAGGCACCGGCGAGGAGACCCGCGCATTTGTTTTCATCGATGACTTGGTTGCCGGATTGCTCACCGTGATTGAGAAGGGGGGGCATCTCGGCATTTACAACATCGGGACAGAGGAAGAGCGCTCGATTAAACAAGTCGCTGAGGAAATCGGACGCTACTTTGGACGTGAGGTTCGAATTGCGCCGGGAAAATTGAAACCAGGCGGAACATTGCGCCGCTGTCCGGATATTAAACGCACCCGGGCGTTGGGTTATGCACCCCGTGTCTCTTTGAGAGAGGGATTGGCCGCAACAATTCCATGGTATGTAGAGAACGCGGACAAAAAAACAGCGCCTGCCAGCACTTCATGAAGAGTGAAAAAAAACTCGCCGCCGGGACGGGAGGAAGCATCGTGGTGGATCGTTGCCAGGTGTGCGATTCGCCTGAGCTCGAATCAATTTTGTTCCTTGGTTATCTGCCGCCCGTCAACACGATGCCTTTGATTGGCAGTCCGTTGTCGGAGCAGCCGGCTTACCCCGCCGAATTGCTGTTCTGCAAAAAATGCGCGCTGGCTCAGCTCGGACTGATTGTCGATCCGTCGATTCTCTTTCCGCCTTCGTATCCGTACACCAGTGGCACGACCAAGATTCTTCGGGAAAATTTCGCCGAACTTTCGCACGAAGTCGATTCACTCTATCCGCTGAAGCCGAAGGAGTTGATCATCGATATCGGTTCCAACGACGGCACGCTCCTGAGCAACTTCCAGAAAAACGGTGTGCGCGTGTTTGGCATCGAGCCGACCAACGCCGCGAAATTGGCGATTGAGTGTGGAATTCCGTCGACGATTTCGTTTTTTACAAAAGAGGTCGCGGAGAAAGCGGCGGCTGAACAAGGAAAAGCTCAAATTGTGACCGCGACGAATGTCTTCGCCCACATCGAAGATATCCACGATATCGTGACCGGAATTCTCACTCTCCTGAGCGACGATGGTATTTTTATCAGCGAGTCCCATTATTTTCGCTCGCTGCTCGAAACGCTCCAGTACGACACGATCTATCACGAACATCTTCGCTACTACACGCTGACAAGTTTGCGGAATCTTCTCGGAATGCACGGATTGGAAGTCGTCCACGCCAAACGCATTCCGACTCATGGCGGCTCAATTCGCGTTTATGCCGCGAGAAAAGATCGGCATCCGGTTCAGCCCAGCGTCGGCAAAATACTCAAGGAGGAAGAGTGCGAGATCACACCGGAGGCGTTCGCGCGATTCAAACAATCGGTTGTAAGTTCCAAGCTCGAATTGCTTGCGCTGCTCAAAGACATCAAACGCGACGGCGGCCGCATCTACGGCATCGGCGCACCTTCACGAGCGAGCACTCTCATTAATTACGTCGGTCTGGACAACGGCATTCTTGACTGCGTGCTTGAAATCAAAGGGTCGTACAAAATCGGCAAGTACGTTCCCGGAACGGTAATTCCGGTGCTCGAAGAAGCACTGCTCTTTTCCGATCAACCCGAATACGCGCTGCTATTGTCCTGGCACATCGCTGACGAACTGATCCCGAAACTGACGGAGCGTGGTTTTAGAGGGCGTTACATCATTCCACTGCCCTCGCCGCGAGTGCA
>DASTJU010000036.1:0-7686 GCA_035716295.1 Chthoniobacterales bacterium
CGAAGTTCATTCCGCGTCCTTTGAAGACGCTGTGATAATCGCCGGCGAAAGCGGTTTCGACGAAACCGCGCGTCTTGATTTCAAGCGCGCGGATCTTCTTCAGGATTTCGGCCGGAGTCTGTTTCCCTTCGTCCATCAAAATCACGGCACGGGCAGGCCGGCAAAAATTCGGTCGATGATTGTTTCACTCGAGACTGATTCCGCTTCAGCTTCGTAGCTGACGATGATGCGATGACGCAATACATCGTGTCCGATGCTTTTTACATCCTGCGGCGTGACGTAGCCGCGGCCGTTCAAGAAAGCGTGGGCCCGGGCACCGAGCGCGAGATAAATGGTGGCGCGAGGCGACGCGCCATAACGGATGAGCCCATCTAAGTGCAAATTGTAAGCGGCCGGATCGCGCGTGGCGAAGACAACATCAACAATGTAGTCTTTGACGCGGTCGTCGATGTAGATGCTGTTGACGACTTCGCGCGCGGCGATGATCTGCTTCGGATCGACCACCGGTTCGACGCGCAGATCGGGGGACGAAGTCGCCATCAGATCGAGAATGGTCCGCTCCTCGGTCTTGGTTGGGTAACCGATGTTCAACTTGAACATGAACCGGTCGAGCTGTGCTTCCGGCAATTGATAGGTTCCTTCCTGCTCGATCGGATTTTGCGTCGCCAAAACCAGAAACGGATCGGAGAGGGGATAAGTTTGTTCGCCGATTGTGACCTGGCGCTCCTGCATTGCCTCGAGCAACGCGCTCTGCACCTTGGCCGGCGCGCGATTGATTTCGTCGGCCAAAATTAAATTTGAAAAGATCGGACCGAGTTTGGTCGTAAATTCGCCGGTGCGCGGATTGTAAATCAGTGTGCCGATCAAATCGGCCGGCAAAAGATCGGGCGTGAATTGCAATCGCTGGAAACCGGTCTGGATCGCCGCCGCCATCGTTTTGACGGTGAGCGTTTTGGCCAAGCCCGGCACGCCCTCGAGCAAAATGTGCCCGTTGGCAAGGAGGCCAAGCAGCAAGCGATCGACCAGATATTTTTGGCCGACAACGACATGCGAAACCTGCTCGCGCAAGGGAGGGATCCAGCGGCCCAGCTCCTGCACTTCACGGGTAATTTCCTGCGTCGATTTCATGTGCGCTTTTGAGACAAATATAAGGACAACAATGTTCGATTAAACTACGCGTCCGACAAGCCGCAGAGGTGGCAATTATTTCCGGCGCGTCTCCGTCCGCGGCCGCAAAGTCAATATGATGGGCACGCCGTCGTAGGGTTGGGCATCGCGGATCCGCGCTTCGAGGTAGCGGGCGTAGGATTGAGAGAGCAACCCCGGATCGTTGACAAACAGCACGATCTCCACCGGTTGAAGACGCCGATCTGTCGCACCCGCCGCTTGCGCCGCATAAAATAGCTTCAACCGCCGGCCTTTGACCATCGGCGGCGGATTTGCGGCAAATGCCGCGCGCATCAACCGATTCAAAACACCCGTTCCGATGCGCTTGGCCGACGCCCGCTCGATTTTACCAATCATTTCGAAAAGCTTTTCGACGTTCTCGCCTGTCCGCGCAGACGCGACCAGCACCGGCGTGTAATCGAGAAAGAAAATTCTTTCTCGTGCTTCGTCAACGAGTTCGCGAATCGCCTGTCGGTCTCCGCGTTTTGGTTTTACCAGGTCCCATTTGTTCAGAACAACCAACGCCGCCTTGCGCGCTTCCTGGATCAAGCCGGCGATTCGTTTGTCCTGCGCGGTCACGCCGCTGGTAAGATCGACAATCAGCACGCAAAGATCGGCGCGTCGAATACTTCGCTCCGCGCGCATGACGCTGAAGACCTCGACCGAGCTGGAATGTTTACCGCGCCGCCGCATTCCAGCCGTGTCGATGAACAAAAATCGGCGGTCCTCGCGCTCGAAAGAAATGTCAATCGAATCACGCGTCGTTCCGGGTAGTTCGCTCACGATCGCGCGCTCGCTCTGCACAATCGCATTAATCAGCGAAGACTTGCCGACGTTCGGCCGGCCGATGATGGCGATCTTGTTGTAGCCGATGATGGCGATCTCGGCTTTATCCGCATCCGAGTCTGCTCGGTCGGGATCAGCGCCGGCGGCTGCAGCGTCCGGAAGCAGCTGGTCGATTTCGCCTAACAAATCCGAAATGCCGCGATTATGTTCGGCGCTGATCGAGACGACTTTTTCAAAGCCTAACGAGTCGAATTCGACCGCAAGCGACTCGTGCTTATCGTGGTCGATCTTGTTAACCACCACCACGATTGGTTTTCTCGATCTTCGTAGCGTGCGTGCGAGATCCTGGTCGATGGGCGACAGACCGTCTTTTCCATCGACCACAAACAAGAGGAGATCACTTTCATGCAACGCATGCTCCGCGGTCTGGTGCACTTGCGCTCTGAGGTCCTTTTCACCAGCGCCAAAAATTCCGCCGGTATCCCAAAGCGTGAACGGTTGTTCCCCGCGGTTGCAGACTGCCGAGATCCGGTCGCGCGTGATGCCAGGCTGATCATGAACGATCGCGATTTTGCGACGGATCAATCTATTGAAGAGAGCTGACTTCCCCACATTCGGACGGCCGATGATTGCGACGCTCGGCAGTTTTGCCTTTCCGTTCATCGCGATTCCTTGCTGAAAACTAATCCCGCGCCGCGTGCGCCTGCCCTTCGGCTTGCAACTGACGCACGCCGTCCATCATGTAGATGATCCCGGAAATCAGAGTGAAAGCGCCGGCGACGCTCACAACGACGATGAGCGGCAGGAATTGAAGCTGCAACATCACCCACGCGATCGCGCACATCTGGCAGACAGTGGCTACCTTTCCAGTCCAACTTGGTTTTATGCGCATCTTATTGCCGATGAAATAGTGCAGGATCCCGGCGCCAACCAGAATGACGGCGTCCCGAGTAATGACGAGAACCGGGAACCATGCTGGAAACCTGCCGTAATCGGGATCAACTTCGCTCCAATTGCTGATGCTCAGAGTAATGATGCCGCTCAGCAACAAGCCTTTGTCCGCGATTGGATCTAGAATTGCGCCGAGTTCGCTCCGCTGTTTGTAACGGCGCGCGATGTAACCATCAAGGCCGTCACTGACGGCTGCGATCAAAAAAATGGCGATCGCAGTGAAGCGTTGCCATTCCAGCGCCGCGCCGCGCTGGATGCTTTGCCCATAGTAAATCGCCATGGTGACGAACGCCGGTATCATCAAGATGCGCGCAACGGTGATCTTGTTGGCAGTTGTCATCGGCCTCTTACTGTAGCGGCGCTCCATGAGCGTCGCATCAATTTATCCGGCGGTCGCAGACCGCCGCTACAGCCTGAGCGGCTACGCCTCTCTATATAAGTACTACGCAGGCAGCGGCCCTCGATAGACGGGCCGGATTTGGTGTAAAGCAACGGAGCGGCACATGAACCAGTGCCGCTCCGAAGGGGAAAACAGCCGCGTGTATCCCTTGCTCCAAAGGTAAATACGACCTTTGCAAAAGGAAGTTCGCGGCTTTCTCAAAAAAGTTGCCGGAAAATACACCACAGAGGACACAGAGACCTTCTCCCCGTTTCCAGATTCATTTTGGCGCAAGCGGTTCTCGTGGCTACACTTCTCAGCCGTAGAGGCGCCGATGTGGCGAAATGGCAGACGCAACGGACTTAAAATCCGTTGGGCTTAAACGGCCCGTGTGGGTTCGAGTCCCGCCATCGGCACTCCGAGCCGCAGTGGCGCTTTGCAGAAGAAATTAGAAGATCGACATCAGATAAATCGACATGCCTGCCCCAAGTGATCGACCACTTTTTATTCCGGTGATTCTCGGCACTGCCCGACAGGGCCGGGAAAGCGAAAACGCGGCCAAGTTCGTCTTTGAGCAAACCAAAAAGCGCGCCGGCGTGGAATCGGAGTTGATCGATGTGCGGACGCTGCCGATGAAGCTCGATGACGCCGGTGAACAGATGAAGGACCCAAAATTTGCGGCGACGATCGAGCGCTGTGACGGTCTCATCATCGTCACGCCGGAGTACAATCACAGTTTTCCGGGTCTGCTAAAGCACGCGCTCGACATGAATTTGAAAGAATACATCCACAAAGCGGTCGGGATTTGCGGCGTCTCGGCCGGCATTATGGGCGGCGCCCGGGTGATCGAATCTTTGCTGCCGGTAATGCGCGAGCTCGGGCTGGTCACGATCTTCGAGGACGTTAACTTCGGCCGAATCGGCACGCTCTTCGACGAGCGCGGGAAATTGCTCGATGAAAATTTCGTCCGCCGCGTCGACACATTCCTAAACGAGCTGATCTGGATGTCGCGCGTGCTCCGAAACGGCCGCGAAAACATCGCCCCGGTCTGATTCCGGCGATCAAAGGCACTACCCCTCGCCACGCAGGGGCGGGACGCGTATTTACAGCGGTCGTTCCCTTGGTAGATTTTCGGGCGCGGCCGTCTTTTGAACGCGCAGGCAGCATCGACGGTCACAGCATCGCCGCTACATAGGCAAATCAATGGAGCAAAATCCACCGCCACCCACATTTCCTTCACCGGAAGAATTAAAGACGAAGATCACCGAGTTCATGAAACAGAACTTCGGCGATCGCGTTTCGGTCGCGGCCTTTCCCGCACCCGAGCCGGCTGAAGCCGAACCGGAAGAAAAACCGGAGAAGATCGACAGTCAGGAGTTCGAGTTTAATTTTCTGCCGCGCGATATCAAAGCGCACTTGGACAGGTTCGTGATCAAGCAGGATGAAGCGAAGAAGGTGCTCGCGATCGCGGTTTGCGATCATTACAACCACGCGAAATATCTGC
The DNA here is from genome assembly GCA_035716295.1 of Chthoniobacterales bacterium. Taxonomy (GTDB): domain Bacteria; phylum Verrucomicrobiota; class Verrucomicrobiia; order Chthoniobacterales; family UBA10450; genus AV40. The sequence continues at coordinate 4,788 of DASTJU010000036.1, forward strand.
GTCAGCTCGAGAAAGAAAATCCGCAGCGGGCCGAGCAAACCGAATATGCCAAACAAAACGTGATTTTGGTCGGACCGACCGGCGTCGGAAAAACGTATCTGATCAAGCACATCGCCGATTTGATCAAAGTGCCGTTCGTGAAAGCGGACGCGACCAAGTTCAGCGAAACCGGTTACGTCGGCGGCGACGTAGAGGATCTCGTGCGCGAGCTGGTGCACAAAGCCAACGGCGATATCAACCTCGCGCAGTTCGGCATCATTTACATCGACGAGGTCGACAAGATCGCGTCCGCCGGAAATTTGATCGGCCGCGATGTGAGCGGCCGCGGCGTTCAAACGACGTTGCTGAAATTGATGGAAGAAACGGAAGTGCCAGTGCGGAGTATGAACGATCTGCAGGCGCAATTGCAGGCGGCGTTCGAGTTTCAACGCAAAGGCAAAGCGAAGCGCGAGACCATTAACACTCGCCACATTCTTTTCGTCGTCAGCGGCGCGTTTGAAAAATTGAAAGAGCAAGTGGCGCGGCGCGTGCGTCAGGGACAGATCGGTTTCCGGGCCGATACGATCGAGGTGATGGATAACGAACTGTTTCAACACGTCACGACGAGGGATTTTGTCGAGTACGGTTTCGAACCGGAATTTATCGGACGTTTGCCGGTGCGCGTGGTCTGTCTCGATCTCGACGCCGACGATCTTTTCAAGATCATGAAATTTTCGGAAGGCAGCTTGCTCCGCCAATACGAGCGGGCGTTCCGCGCTTACGGGATCGACATCAGTTTCGACGACGACGCGCTGCGCTTAATCGCTGAGGCAGCGGCATTAGAAAGAACCGGCGCACGCGGATTGCTTACTGTGTTCGAAAAGTTGTTCCGCGATTACAAATATTATCTTGCCGGATCGGGCCTGAGCCAGCTGCGGGTAACGGCCGAGCTGGTGCGCGAACCCAAACGCGTCCTTGATCGCCTCATGGCCGAGGGTGAAAAGCAGGAAGCAAAAATGCTGGAAGCGGCCGCGCGACAGTTCGCGGAGACCTTCGGCAAGGAGCACGGTGTTGAAATTGTTTTTGACGATTCGGCCTTACGGCGTTTGGTGGAACGCGCCCAAGGCGAACGGATGAACATGAACGATCTCTGCGCCCATTTGTTCAAGGATTACCAATTTGGACTGAGCCTGGTGAAAAAAAACACCGGCCGGACCAAGTTTGTCCTCGGGGCCGAAGCGGTTGACGCGCCGGACAGTTGTTTGAGCGAGCTGGTGGTGCAGTCGTATTACCCGGCAGCCGCGAATGCGAAAGCCTGATTTCTTTTCATGAAACGCCCGCTCCTCATCACTTTGATTATCGGCATTTTTGTCGTGGTCGGCGTCAGCGCGATGCATCTCGTTCCGCAAGTGCTGCAGTTTGAATCGCGGGCGGCGGATTACATTTCCCCATACATCGCCGCGACTCACGTCGTTCCGAAACAATGGCAATACGTGTTCATGTCGATCATAGCTCTTGGCGTGGCGGCGTTGACGGTCACGAGCCTGCGCCGGGGCCGGATTGCGTTGCTCGCGCTTGGATTGCTGGTGGAGCTCGCGGCCGTTTCCTGGATTTGCTCGCTTTACAAAGTGTTCTTTCAACCGCTGCCTTCGATGTTCGCGGTCGCGATCGCCTTCATCGTAGCCGACCGCTACACCGCTATTGCCCAGCGTGGTCGCTCAATCACTGCGCGCGCATTTTTCAGCGACCGCTTGTCGAAAGAACAAGTCCAGCGCGTAATCGCGGGCGATATTCCGTTTGATCCTGAGGCGAAAACTTACGAAACCACCGTCGTCGTTTGCGACGTGGCCAACAAATACGATCTCGCGGAAGATTGTGAGCCGCCCGTGTTCGGCAAAATCACGGAAGAATTTATTCGCCGCGCGACGGATGCTTTCCTGCAAGCGGGAGCTTACATCCAAACCGCCGATGCCGAGGGCGTGGTCGCGCTCTTTGGTTTTCCGGAAACAGACGCCCATCATGGCGATAAAGCGGTGCGTGTCGCGCTCGACGTGGTCGAACAATTTCAAAAGGCGCGTGTCGCCAACGGTGAGGCGAAATGCGATGTCCATCTTGGTATAAGCTCCGGAACGATGATTGTCGCGCCGCTCCAGGACGGTGAGCGACCCGGATTGATCACAAGCGGCGAGCCGGTCGAACTGGCGCGGCGTTTCTGTGTTGCGAACCGCTTCTATGGTTCGCGAGTTTTGATCGGGCCGCGCACGTTTGAACTGGCGAGTCGATATATCGTCGCGCGACCAATTGATTTTCTCAGCGGCGTAAATTCGCGGGAGCGCCATGAAATTTACGAACCGCTCTGGCCGGCGGCGGAAGCGAAACCGGAACAGTTGGCCCGGCGCGATTGTTTCTGGAACGGCGTTGTGTTTTATCGCGAGAAACGCTGGGCCGAGGCGTATTCAGAATTTCAAAAGGCGCGTGGGCCTAACGAGGAAGAAGACGCGCCGCTGCAATTGTATCTCCGCCGCCTCGAGCCGCTCGCGCTGAATCTGGCCGAAGTGCCGATGAGGCACGCGTAAAGAAGGCGCGGTTCCGAGGTGCGAGCCGCGGGGGAATTGGACTGCCGATATGAGAAAGACAGAATATCCACCCGCGCTCCGGGATTTAGTGGCGCAACTTCGGCACATGCCCGGAGTTGGTCCGCGTTCAGCCGAACGGATCGCGCTCTGGATGGTGCAGGCACGCGGCGATCAGCCGGAGCAAATCGCGCGCGCCATTTCCGAAACGCGGCGCGGAATTCATCCGTGCAAACTTTGCGGCTACTTTACGGCCAACCAACTGTGCGACATCTGCGCCGATTCTTCCCGCGCGGTTGAGTTGCTCTGCGTGATCGAACAGCCAACCGATATTTTGCCGCTCGAAA
>DASTJU010000037.1:0-4035 GCA_035716295.1 Chthoniobacterales bacterium
ATGCGGACTTGGGTGCTGCACCGGCTCGAATCGCGGCCGGACAAGCATTCGACGTCGCGTCAGGTAAAGATCGGGATACTGCGCGCGTTGATGGAAGCCGAATCGTTCGAGGGATTTCTGCATTCACGTTACGTCGGTCAAAAGCGCTTTTCGCTTCAAGGCGGAGAATCTTTGATGGTGATCCTCGATAGCATCCTTCACAAATGTCCGACGGCGGGCGTCGAAGAGATCTGCATGGGAATGACGCATCGCGGCCGGCTCAATGTCCTTGCGAACTTTTTGAAAAAATCGCTGCGCATCATCTTCACCGAGTTCAGTGAGAACTACGTCCCGGAATCGGTCGCCGGCGATGGCGACGTAAAATATCATCTCGGTTACCGAACGGTCCGAAAACTCGCGTCCGGCACGCAGATTGAGATTCGTCTGGCTGCAAATCCGAGTCATCTCGAAGCGGTCGACCCCGTAGTGGAAGGAACCGCCCGCGCGCGGCAACGAATTCGCGGGGACACGGAAAATCGGCGCAAGGTTTTGCCGTTGCTCATTCACGGCGACGCAGCGTTCGCGGGGCAGGGGATCGTTGCTGAAACCTTGAACATGTCGCAATTGCACGGTTATGGGACCGGCGGCACGGTCCACGTTGTGGTGAACAATCAAATCGGTTTCACCACATTGCCGGAAGATGCGCGCTCGTCCATGTACGCCACCGACATCGCCAAGATGATCGAGGCGCCAATTTTTCATGTAAACGGCGACGATGCGCTCGCGTGTCTGCAGGTGAGTCAGCTCGCGCTCGATTTCCGCCAGGAATTTGGGCGCGACGTTGTGATCGATATGTATTGCTATCGCCGGTACGGCCACAATGAAGGCGACGAGCCGGCGTTCACTCAACCCGATCTCTACGCCAAGATCGACAAGCACCCGTCGGCGGCGCAGTTGTATAAACGCGAGCTACTCGAATCCGGCGCGTTGACCGAAGACGATGCCGCGTCGCTCGAGACCGAGATGAATCTGCGCCTCGAAATTGCGCTCGACACGGTAAAATCGATCGAGAAAGAGAAAGCCGGCAAGCAGGCGCAGTTCAAGGAAGCGGCCGCGGTATTTCAGCCGGAATATACGAGCGCGCCGGTCTCAACCGCGATCAGCGACGAGACCCTGAAGACAATTGTCGATGCGCTCACCCGTGTGCCCGACGATTTCAACGTTCAGCCAAAAATAAAACGGATCGTGCTCGAGCATCGCCGAAAAGTTTTCGAGAATGGCGGACCGTTCGAGTGGCATTACGCCGAGCTGCTCGCGTTCGGCTCGCTGCTTTTGGAAGGAACGCCGATTCGATTATCCGGTCAGGACAGCGCGCGCGGAACTTTCAGCACTCGGCACGCGATTCTTTACGACGCCAAAACCGGCGGGCCCTACGTGCCGCTGATGCACATTGCCGACAAGCAATCGCGGATTTGTATTTACAACAGTTTGCTTTCCGAAGCCGCCGTCCTCGGATTCGATTACGGTTACTCGCTCGATTATCCGAACATGCTTTGTCTGTGGGAAGCGCAATTCGGCGATTTTTCCAACGGCGCCCAAACGATCATCGATCAATTCATCGTTTCCGCGGAATCGAAATGGCAGCGGCCGAGCGGGATCACGTTGTTATTGCCGCACGGTTACGAAGGACAAGGCCCCGAACATTCCAGCGGACGCCTCGAACGTTTCCTGCAACTTTGCGCCGAGGACAACATTCAGGTCTGCAATCTCACGACATCCGCGCAGTATTTCCACGTGCTGCGGCGGCAGATGAAACGCGATTTCGTCAAACCGCTCGTGATCATGACGCCGAAGAGTTTGCTGCGCGCTGAGTTCGCGTCGTCGCCGAAAGAAGATTTTCTCAAAGGACGCTTCGATGAAATCCTCGGTTCACCGGAAGTCGGGCCGGCCAGCAAAATGAAGCGCGTCATCCTTTGCTCGGGAAAAGTTTATTACGATCTGCTCAATCGTCGCGCCGAGAAGAAGATCGACAATGCGGCGATCATCCGCGTCGAGCAGCTTTATCCGCTCCACGAAAAGAAATTGAAATCGATGATGAAAGCTTTTCCGAAAACGATAGCAATCATCTGGTGCCAGGAAGAACCGGAAAACATGGGCGCATGGAGTTTTATGGAACCGCGTTTGCGCAAACTCTTTGGGCGCGAAATTGCTTATGCCGGTCGCGACGCCGGTGCCAGTCCCGCCGTCGGCTCGCTCGCCCGCCACAAACGCGAACAAGCGTGCGTCGTCCGCGACGCGTTTGCTTAATCGAAAGGCGACCAAAAATCGCTATCCGCGACGTCGGAGAGCGCGTTGAAAGTCCGGTTTGGAACGCGCGGGTAACTATCGATGGTGAACGGTCCATAGCGGCGATTGAAGATATCGCGGCCGGTATTATAGAGCCGGCTGTTCGCCTTCACGTAGACTTTGAGGTCGGTGAACACCGGATGTTTTCCGGCGGATTTTCCAGTTTCGATCGCGTACTGGTCGATCGCGTGGTCGAGCAGGCGCAAGTCTTCGAGAACCCGTGTGGCTTGAGTGCGTTTTCGCGCGCGCAAAAAGCTAGGGACGCAGATTGCGGCCAGCAGTGCAATCACTGCGGTCACGATCATTATTTCGACTAACGTAAATCCTAAATAAGTTCGATTGCCTGGTAGCTTCATTGGAATTCGGCTGCCGAGAGCTAGCCGCACAACAAGAGCAGGTTTTCCGCCAAAAACCCGCGAACTTACTCAATCCTTTTCGCTGGTCGCGCGCTACTTTTGCGCTTAGTTAGGCCAACATGGCGGTCGAAGTAAAAATTCCGGCGGTCGGCGAATCGATTACCAGCGGAATCGTGTCGGTTTGGCACAAGAAATCCGGCGATTTCGTCAACGTCGGCGATGCGCTCTTCACTCTTGAGACCGACAAAGTTTCAACTGAGATCGCGGCCGAAACTGCCGGCGTGCTCGACACAATTGTTTCTGAAGGTCAGGAAGTGAAGATCGGTGAAGTCGTCGCCACGATCGACGATTCGAAAAAAACACCGGACGGCGCGAAAGCGGAAAAGAAAAAATCTGTAGGGGACGCTGTTAGCGTCCCTGGGAAGCCAGCGGCTTCCCCTACAAAAGAAAAACCCGCGGATGGCGAAACTCTTTCGCCGGCGGTGAGACGGATTGTTGATGAAGAACATCTCGATCCGGCGAAAATTTCAGGGACAGGTCCGGGCGGACGAATCACGAAGGCCGACGCGTTCGCGGCTGCGCAGAATCGCGGAGCTGTAGGAGACGCTGCTAGCGTCTCTGGGAAGCAGACTGCTTCCCCTACAGAAGATCGACAATCAGCCGACGGGCGCTTCGTTCGCAAAAAGATGTCGCCACTGCGCCGGAAGATCGCTGCGCAGTTGGTGATGTCGCAACACACCGCCGCGATCCTGACGACGTTCAACGAATGCGACATGAGCGCGGTTCAGGAGTTGCGCGCAAAATCCCAGGACGCGTTCACGAAGAAGAACAACGTGAAGTTGGGATTCATGTCGTTCTTCATCAAAGCGGCCGTGGAAGCGCTCAAGGCGGTGCCAGTGGTGAATGGCCGGATTGAAGACGAGGATTTCATTCAGAACAATTTTTACGACATCGGCGTGGCTGTTGGGACCGAGCGCGGATTGGTGGTGCCGATCGTGCGCGATGCCGACAAAAAATCTTTCGCCGATCTTGAGCGCAACATTGCCGATTACGCGACCAAGGCGCGCGAAGGCAAATTGAAGATCGAAGATCTGACTGGCGGCACGTTCACCGTTTCAAACGGCGGCGTTTATGGCTCGCTCTTGAGCACGCCGATTCTGAATCCGCCGCAAACCGGAATTCTCGGACTGCACAAGATCATGCCGCGCCCGGTGGCGGTTGACGGCAAAGTCGAAGTGCGACCGATGATGTATCTCGCGATGAGCTACGATCACCGCGCAATTGATGGCAAAGAAGCGGTCACGTTCCTGATTAAAGTGAAAGAATGCATCGAGGACCCAAAAAAGCTGCCGCT
>DASTJU010000038.1:0-4746 GCA_035716295.1 Chthoniobacterales bacterium
ACGTGCGCGTAGCCGCGAATACCTTTTGCATCCTGCGCGCTGACCAGCGGAACCCACGTTTTTCCGTAATCGGTCGTGCGGAAAACGTATGGCGCCATGTCCCCGAATGTATGTCGATCAAACGCGGCATAAGCCGTTGCTGCGTCGAAATTGCTGGCTTGAACCCAGCTCACCCATGAATTTTTAGGGAGACCGGGGACGTTCCCGACCACGTTCGTCCACGTTTTACCGGCGTCGCGCGTCAGTTGGAGATTTCCGTCATCGGTCCCAATCCAAATCAAGTTTTTGTCCTTGGGCGATTCGCTGATCGAGTAAATCGTGGTGTGCATTTCCGCCGATGAGTTGTCCACCGTCACGCCGCCCGATTGTTCCTGCTTTTGCTTTTGCGGATCGTTCGTGGTCAGATCGGGCGAAATCCGCTCCCAATTTTGGCCGTGATCGCGCGAGCGAAACAAAAACTGCGCGCCGATGTAGACCGTCCCTTTCTCGTTCGGCGAAAGCGCGATCGGCGTGTTCCAGTTATAGCGCAGCTTCTCGTTGTAATTCGGCCGTGGCTTAATGTTGCGCGCTTCGTGGGTGTGCCGATTGACCCGCCCGATTTCGCCGCCTTGATATTCCGCGTAAATGTAATCGGCGTCGGCCGGGTCCGGGAACATCCAAAACCCGTCGCCGTTATACATGTTTTCCCACTGATGATTCGTGATCCCGCCCGGATGTTGCGATTCGCCCACCCACGAGCTGTTGTCCTGAAGACCGCCGTAAACACGATACGGATCTTCGTTGTCCAAACTCACGTGGTAAAATTGCGAGACGGGAAGGTTTTCGCCTTTCCACCATTTGCTCCCGCCGTTGTAGGAGTACCACATTCCGCCGTCGTCTCCGGAGAAGACGGTTTGCGGATTCGTCGGATCGATCCAGACATCGTGCGTGTCCCCGTGGCTTCCTTGAAAACCGCCAACCACCGCGAAACTCTTGCCGCCGTCTTCACTCAAAATCAGCGCGCCATCCGGTTTGAAAACGCGGTCTGGATTTTTTGGATCGACAACTAACCGCGCGAAATAGAACGGACGCCACACCATCCAATTGCTTTTGTCCCGCTTGTCCCAGGTCGCGCCGCCATCGTCGGAAACGAAGAGCGCGCTGTCGGGCGATTCAACTAGGCAATAAACTCGTTTCGGATTCGACGGCGCGATCGCAACCGCGAGCCGGCCATAAGGTTTTTTCGGAAAACCTTTGTTCGCTTCGGGAGTTATTTCGCTCCACGTCTCGCCGCCGTCGTTCGAACGAAACAATCCGCTGGCTGAAGGTTTGTCCGGTCCATCACCACCGGAGCGAGATTCCCAGCCTTTACGGCGAAAATCCCACATGCAGGCAAGCATTGTGTTCGGGTTCGCCGGATCGATCGCGACGTCCGAACAACCGGTCGAAAGATTCGCTCCCTTTAGAACCTGTTTCCAAGTCTTGCCGCCGTCGCTCGTTTTGTAGAGACCGCGATCGGGTGAATCGCTCCAGAGAGCGCCCGGCACTGCGGCAAAAACGGTATCGCTTTTTCCGGGAGTAACTGCGATTCGAGCAATCCGTTCCGATTTTTCCAAACCGAGGTGGTTCCAGGTTTCGCCGCCGTCGGTCGATTTGTAAATTCCGTCGCCAACCGAGACGCTGTTACGCGTCCACGATTCGCCGGTGCCAACCCAGATATTTTTGGTGTTGTTCGGATCAATCGTGATCGCGCCGATGGATTGAGCGGATTGCTCGTCAAAAACCGGGCGATACCGCGTTCCCCCGTCGTCGGATTTCCAAACGCCGCCGCTGGCGGCTCCGACAATCAGCGTAATTTTCCCGGAAGGTTCCTTCGTTCCCGCGATCGCGGAAATGCGTCCGCTCATCGCGGCCGAGCCGATGTTGCGCGTGCCCAGCCCGGAAATCGTGGCGGAACTAAATGGAGTCTCCTCCGCGCGTGCGGAAATTATAAACGAACAAAAAAGCGCAGTCGTTAGGCAAAGTTTAGACATGGGATTAATTATTTGGAAGCCGATGCCGGGAAATGAAAGATCGCGTCGTCCACCGGCACGTTGGCTTCAGCTTTTTCAATAACCGTCTTTTGTTTGTCCGGATCGCCTTTGCGTCCGGCTTCAATCGAAAATGGAACGAACACGCCGCCGATCTTTTCGTAATCGCTGATGTCCGTTTCCACTTCCTCTTGGGCGCCGTGTTGGATCCGCTGGGTTAAAATCCGGATTTCCAGAAAGTGATCGGGATCGAGATAAACGAAATTCACGTCGCCATTTTTGCGCACGACTTTGATTTTGTAGGCGGACGTTCCATCGACATCTTCTCGTCCGAGATATTCGATCGTGCTCTCTTTTGCTTTCCAATCCACCAATGGTCCATCGATCTCCGCCTCTTCGATCAGTGGTTTGGCGTCGTCGATCGAAATCTTTTCCGGATCTTTTCGGCCTTGGAACGGCGAAATTTTCCAGCCTTCCTTGCCATCATAAGCTTGGACTGCAGTCATCCCTTGCAGGGTGAACTCAGCCCGAACCTCGCCAGGGCGCTTCTTGATCTCGACATAAGCAAGCCGAAGCTGCCCTTCATTCACGATCAGTTTGCCTGTGCTTTTTAGCGATTGGAGCGTGCGCAACGCATCCGCGCCGCCTTTGGCTTCGATATTTTTCGCGACCAACTCATCGAGTGTGGGCGCTTTCTGATCTTGAGTTTCTGCCGCGGGTGAAATTAACGCGGCACCGATGACGAAGAGAGCAATTAAACGTAAATGCATATGAGGTTGAGCCGAAGCGACGCAGAAACAGAATCGTCGCGCCGCATTGATATGCAAACCATATGCCAAACGCGGATTGGCGTTACAAGCTGCTTCTAATCAGCGTTTTATTTGGCGCCGGAAAAATTTTCGATTTCGCCAGGTGTCCCAAGAATGGGATTTTCCTGCTCGGTTTTGGGACACACCGCGCTGCGATGTCGATCTAACTAATCGCGCCGAAAGCGAGGCCCAAACTGTAGGTCACGGCGGCTTCGATTACGCCGACCATTGTCATTTCAAATCCTGACGCCCACCACGAGCGGATCGTGATGAGCGATTTCAATGCGCCGACCGCAAAATGCGCAATGATGCTGATCACAAACGCTGCGACGATCGCCGGGATGCCGCTCATAAAAAAGAATGGGATGATCGGAATGAAAGCGCCGATCGCAGTCGAGAGCGCCGCTGAAAATGCCGAGGTCCACGGTTTGCCGAAGTGTTGCTGAGAAAGTCCGAGCTCGCTCTGCGCCATCGCTTGCACCATTTGCTCGGGTTGCTCGGCCAGGCGCTCCGCCATTTTTTGCGCTTCGTCGGCGTTGAAACCCTGCAACTGATAGAAGAGCGACATCTCTTCGATTTCTTCCTCGGGATTTTCTTCGACTTCTGCTTTTTCCCGCGCGATCTCCGCTTCGTAAACTTCGCGTTCGCTCTTCACCGCGAGGTACGCGCCGGCGCCCATCGACAATGACGAAGCCAGCATTCCAGCGAGACCCGAGATAAGAACGTAGTGCTGCTGATTGTTGGTTGCACCCGCGACGCCGGAAACAATTCCAAACACGGCGCCGAGTCCATCGTTCACCCCATAAATTGCGTCCGCCACCCAACTCCCACCGCGACCATGCCAGCGTTCGCGTTTCAAGATCGTGTCGAGCACCGTGCGCGGACCGAGCTGCGGCACCATTGTCTGGAGCGCACGCGCGTGCGCTTTTTCTTCGACCGCGCTTTCGCGCAGAAAATCTTTCACGTCGTGTTCATCTGCGAGGACGCGCTCTCGCTGATCGCGAAACGCGGCTTCATGTTTTTCTTCGGCCGCTTCCATTCGGCGAATCGCGATTTCCGTTCCGAGCGCGCGATTCAACCAACGGTGCAACCGCCGGCCTAACGAGTCCGGAATTGTCGGGATTGGTTCGCCGAGGTCCGCCAGCTTTTCAGCCCAACGTTGCGCGTGGCGCTCCTCCGCTTCGGCCATGCGATTCAAGATGTCTTTTCGCTTTTGGTCGGTCTCGCGCCCGGCTAGCTCACGATAGGCTTGAGCTGTCTCGACTTCGGCGCGCCAGTTGCGCTTCACAACCTCCACGGTCTGCTCTCGGTTTCCTTGCTGCCTGTCCGGCTCGGACTTCATCGTGCGCATTCACTCTCGATCGCAGCCGTGATTGGCGGCAGCGTTTTTGTTTTGAGCTGTTGCACCGTGATAATGAGTGCCACCGAACCGATGATCAATGCCGCAGCGAGCAGCGTGCGTAAAGTTACCGTTTCGTTGGCAAACAAGGCGCCCAGCAATACTGCAACGATCGGATTGACGTAGGCGTACGTCGCCACCTTTGCCGGATCGCAATGGCGCAGCAGCCAGAAGTAAGCGGTGTAACCAACGATCGCGCCGATTAACACGAGATAAGCGAACGCGCCTAACGACAAAGCAGTCATACTTCCAGGATGGAATCTTTTTGGTTCACCGACGAACAATCCCACCAGCATCAAGAGCACGCCACCGCAAAACATTTGCTGAGCAGCGGCGAGGAAAGGCGACGCGGCGTGCTTCGCCGTGCGCGAATAAAGCGAACCCGCCGACCAAAGAAAAGAGCCGATTAACAAGATCGACATGCCAATGGCGGGATGACTACTGCCCCCGGACGAAAACCGCAATGCCGGACCAAGCAGCATCGCTACGCCGAGAAAACCGCCGGCCAGTCCGAGCCAAACAATCGGCC
>DASTJU010000039.1:0-2170 GCA_035716295.1 Chthoniobacterales bacterium
CGCGAGGATTCAAGGTAGGGGCGGTTCACCGAACCGCCCGCGGGCGATTGGGGTCAATCGCCCCTACATAACCAATCTCGACCGCTTTTTCGAGCAACGACGTGATGTTGACGATCGAGCGCTCGTTGCGCGCGTGAATCATGAACAGCGGCTCACCAACCGCGACCTGCTCGCCGACTTTTTTGATTTTGGAAAAGCCAACCGCGAAATCGATCGGGTCGTCCGCTTTTTGACGTCCGGCCCCGAGTTGCACCGACGCGCGTCCAATCAATTCGGCGTCGATCTTTTTCACCGTGCCCGCGGATTTGGCCGGCCAGGGTTGAATGGTTGGGGCCCGGTGTTGGTCGAGAATTTTTTCCAGCATGGTCGCGTCTCCATCCTGCGCGTAAACCAGAGAAACGAATTTCTTCCACGCACTTCCATCCTGAAGACGTTTTTCCAACTGCGCTCGCGGAGTCTCCGAAACTTTCTCGGCAAGATCGACAATCAACTTGATCAGATCGGGCGGACCGCCGCCTTGTAAAATCTCGACGCACTCTGCGACCTCGAGCGCATTTCCTACCGCGCGCCCCAACGGCTCATCCATCGGGCTAATCAGGTGCGACGTCTTTACTTTCATCGATTCGCCAACGTCGGTCATCGCTTTGGCAAGTTGCTCGGCTTCCTCCTTCGTCTTCATGAAGGCGCCGCTCCCGAATTTCACATCGAGCACGAGCCGGTCGAGATTTTCCGCGAGCTTCTTGCTCATGATGCTCGCAACAATGAGCGGTTGCGATGGCACGGTGCCGGTCACGTCGCGCAACGCGTAAAGTTTTTTGTCGGCCGGACAAATGTCTTCGGTTTGGCCAATCATGAATAAGCCGATTTTCTCGAGCTGCTTGAGTGCGCGTTTTTCGTCCAGGTGCACGTTGAAACCCGGAATGCTTTCCAATTTATCGAGCGTGCCGCCGGTAATTCCGAGACCGCGGCCGGAAATCATCGGGACCCAGACTTCATCGCAAGCCAGCAACGGCGCGAGCACGAGCGAAACCTTGTCGCCCACGCCGCCGGTAGAGTGTTTGTCGATCTTCGGCGGCGAACCTTGCGGGTATCTCAGCACCCGGCCGCTCTTCATCATCGCTTCGGTCAGATGATGCGTTTCGGCCGAGGTCATCCCGCGAAAGAAAACGGCCATGGCCAGGGCGCTCATTTGATAATCGGGAATGTCGCCGAGTGTGAAATCCTCGACCAAGCTTTTGATTTCCTTGGTCGTCAACGCGTGGCCGTCGCGCTTCTTTTCAATGAGCGATGGGAAATGCATGATCTAGGGAAGAAATGGAGCAAGCCGCGCGCCCACGGAAGGGCCAGTCCGGTCCGCCAATCGGACGGACTCGTCCCGTGGCGAGCTCGGACTCAAAGCCCGATGGGATGCCAGGCCGTTTTCATCTCCACAGTGTCGAGGATCCAGTAGGGATTTTCCGCTTCTTCGCCGCGCCACATTTTCTCCGACAGGTCGCGGCGAGCGTAGCGTTTCACGTTTAATTCACCGCCGCGCTGCAATTGCGCGCCGAGTTTGGCGTCGCCGCTGCCGTCGACAATTGCGTTCACGTCCATGTGGCTGGCGATATGCGGCGCAAGCTCGGCCCGATCGCCCGCGAGAAGATTGATCACGCCCGCGGGCAAGTCGCTGGTGGCGATAATTTCCGAGAAGGTGAGGGCCGGGAGCGGTTTGGTGGTGGAAACGAGCACGACCGCGCAGTTGCCACTCAAGATTACAGGCGTAACCAGGGAAACAAATCCGAGCAGCGACGGTTCATCCGGACAAATGACAACGACAACGCCGGTTGGCTCTGGCGTGGTGAAATTAAAATGCGAACTCGCGACCGGATTCACCGAGCCAAAGATCTGGCTGAACTTGTCCGTCCAGCCGGCGTAATGCACCAATCGATCGATCGCGAGCGTGCTTTCCGACGAAGATGTCGACTTTGTTGCGCCGTTCGAACGCGCGATTTCGTTTTGTAATTCGCCGCGCCGCATTTCGAGCATTTCTGCGGCGCGATACAAAATTTGCCCGCGGAGATAAGCACTTTGCTTCGACCAATTCGGGAACGCCGTCCGCGCCGCCACAACGGCATCGCGGAAATCCTTCTTCGATGCGCGACAGAAATTGGCGAGCAAACCGCCGCCTTTT
>DASTJU010000040.1:0-2570 GCA_035716295.1 Chthoniobacterales bacterium
ATAACCGAGCTGTTTGAAAATGCCGGCCGACCCAGTTTGCAATCCCTGACGGACGACAGGTTGATAGTTGACCATCACGTGGGTGAACGGGAGGCCGGTGATGAAAACGCCTAAACTCTGGATCGTGCCGACGCCTGATGAAATGAAGCCTTGAACATGGAGACCTTCCTGGCCCAAGGCCCTGAGCCGATCGGTCAGGTGAAGGCCAGCGTACTCAGGTTGCATCGCCCAAGCGTCGTAGCTCTCCATCACCACAATGAAAATGTGACTTGGCCGCGGACTGGGGCTGCCCGGCGCGATTCGTTTGAAGCAATCATCCAAGGTCGCGGCATTTTTCGTTTCCGGATAAAGAGCGGCCGCGGCCGCCCGAACATCGCCATCGGGCAAAAAGAGTTTGAGTCCAGCCGACCTTTGCATCCTTGACTCCTGCCAAATGGCCCAGCGCAACGCGAAGAAGGGATTGAGCACAATTTTATTGAGAAAAGCGTCCCCGGTCGTGGCCGCGTTTTTTAAACCTCTCACGTTTGTGCCGAGCCAGACCGTTGACCCGACGAACGCCCAAATGATCATGACAATGAAAGTGATGGCTCGCGCCGATCTGGTTCCAAGAAATGCGGGAAGTTCCGCTGTCGCCGCGATTCGACAGAGTTTGTTGAGCGCCCAGGCGCCGATGGCAACCGCGCCGGCGGTGACGAAAATGATCAGGACAATTGGATAGCTTTTCCAGATCGTCGTCAGGATCGCGCCGCGGTCGTCGTAGATCAGTCCAAAGATCCAATGATCAAATTGGTTGTCGTATTCCCCGAAATAGCCAACGTCCGTCACGAAAAGGATCGCGCAGAAACTTAGGACGAGCACGATTGTGAGCCGGCGTATCCGTCGATGCCAGACCCCGAGCGGGTAGAAGAACGAGAAGAGTGTGAGAGTGAGCGACGGAAGCAAAGCCCATGTCGCCGCGGTCGCGTCGGACAGCAGACCAGTTTCAAAACATCGGAGAAACGCCTGACCGCTTGGCCGCTGCGATAATTCGCCCCGAAAGATCCAAAACAGCGCGACCCGAAACGCCAGAAACAAAAGAACGACAGCGAGCCACAACACCAGGTCCGCTGCCAGTTGTTGCCACGGCTCCGTCGACGCTGGCCGCGAATCCGCTCTCTTCGACCACAACATTCTGGAAAAACGTATCAGCGCGGCGTGGACCTGGCGTTATTCCTTCGGGATTCCCATATCCACGATGATTTTCCACGAGCCGTCGCTTTGCCGTTTCCAAATCGTGACGTAGCGACCCTCTTCAGTCACGGGCTTACCTTTCTCCTGGTACTTGTAGCTGTACTTTCCCGTTTCGTAGGCCGTGTCGCCATTCAACCACAGATCGACGGTCGTAACAGTTACTTTGACGCCTTTGCCGGCGCCCTCCATCAAGGGCTTCTGTCGCTCAAAAATCTGCTGAGGACCTTTGAAAATCTTGCCATTGCGCCCGAGCAGGATCCCGTCCTCGGCGAATAGCCGAGACAGCAACGCTGCATCGGCCTTGTCCCAAGCGTCGATCCACTGGGCGTTTCCTTTGTCAATCGCCTGCCGTGCTTCCGCAAGCGCCGCCGACGGCGTCGGACTTGGGCCTTTGCCTTCCTGTTCGGCTCGAGCAGAGGCAGAGGTTGTAATTAGGGCGACAATTATGACTAGAGTAAACCGATTCATTTTTAACCTCACTTGATTGTTAATTTGGAATCTCGCAGATCCGTGGATTCCTACGTTAGCGGATGGAGTTGCACTTCGCCGATCTTTAGTTGCAGCGCATCGCGCGCGACATTCAGGAAATTGTCGGCCGCATCAGTGAGTGCAACCTGCAGCTCGCCAGGATTCAGCGGGGCCGCGCGCAGCGATTCTTGATCTAACATTTCTTCGACCGCTCGCGCGCAATTTTGCGCGGAATCGACAATCATGATCTGACGCTTGAGCAGACGCGCAATCGCGCCCGTGAGCAAAGGATAATGCGTACATCCGAGCACTAGAGTATCGATGTCCTCGGCCATCAGCGGTTCGAGATAGCGCAGGATCATTCGGTCGGTGACGTCGTCGTTGAGCAAACCTTCTTCGATCAGCGGGACCAACAACGGGCAGGCGCGACTGCTCACGCGCACATTGCCATCCGCGGCGCGCAGCGCTTTTTCGTAGGCGCCGCTGCGTATTGTCGCGCGAGTTCCGATTACACCAATGTGACGGCTGCGGCTGACGGCGAGGGCTGCGCGCGCGCCGGGCTCGATCACGCCGATCACCGGCACGTGAAATTTTTCCGTTAACGCCGGCAACGCGACTGACGAAACCGTGTTGCAAGCCACGACCAGCGCCTTTGCGTTTTGTTTAATCAACATTTCCGCGAGCTCGATTGCGTAACGCTGCACGGTTTCAGGGCTTTTCGGACCATATGGCACGCGCGCAGTGTCCCCGAGATAGGAAATGTTTTCGTTCGGCAGCAGATCGCGCATGGCTTTGACCACTGTCAGGCCACCTATGCCGGAATCGAAAACGCCGATGGGACGCACATCACTCATGCCGCGCCAAAGGTGCTG
>DASTJU010000041.1:0-10102 GCA_035716295.1 Chthoniobacterales bacterium
GAAGCTCAGCAATGCCTGGCCAAAAGGATGTGATTCGGAACGGATACTCGGTTGAATTCCACCGGCGGTGAGTTTGTCCTGCAAGTTGCTGGTGAAATTGAGATAAATGACGGTGCGGAACGGCACTTCCACGTTTTGCGCGCCGCCGGTGCCCTGCTTGATATATTTGCCGCGCAACTGCTGGGTGGGCAGGCCTTCCTCCACAAACAAAGTGAGCGGCGCATTTTTGTCGCTCACGATCTGCTTGTTCTCGAGCAACTCGAGGAAGCGATTGTAGGGAACATCTTCCAGCTGCGGATAATTCCCGCGCCAGAAGAGCATCGCGAGAGCGAAAAAGCCGAAGGCGACCGCGATCAGGATGACGCCGCGCCAGTTGAAGCTCGGCTCGTTGCCGCGCTGCTTGTTCTCCCGTTGGGAGTTACGATCAGATTGTGGCATAAGGGGTGCGCTTATTCGCGAGGATAGAGGCTAACATGAACGTGGGGCATTGCAAAAAAGCAGGGTCCGAGCCGGACGGGTATTTATCAGAAAATGAATCGAATTGGCCGACCACAAATCGCACAAAATCGACAGCTCACAAGACTCAGAAGACAGTCGCTGCATTGCTTAGTGACGCGATTCCTGTAAAATTTCAGTTTCAGTTCGGCAAATGACTCAATTGGTTTCAACAGTCGCGGAAAAACTTGACCGCGCGGTTCAAAAAGTAACGCCATTCGCATATCGCGTCCGGCGTCAGGGCCGGCGTTTGATGCGGCGCGCCTTGCGCAAACCGCGGAGCGTTTCGGAGGGTCCGAACCTTTTGCCGTTGCTGATCCAGGTGCTCGCGAGTTTTTCCAAAGCGGACGGCGTTCTGCTCGAAGAAGAGATCGACTCGAGTCTTGGATTTTTGCGCTACGATTATCCCGAAGCCGTTTACTCCGAGCTGCGCCAGCTTTTCCGGCAGGCGCTTTACGAGCAGCAAGACCTGGCGGCGATGGCGCAAAAGCTGAGCACGTCGCTCACGACCGAGCGCAAGATCATGCTCGGCGTCCAACTTTACGATCTCATTTCGCAAGCCGGACTAAAACAGGAACAGGTGGTCGCGTTTTATTCGTTTATGTCGCAACTCGGGATGGCTGCGCAGGCGATCGATATTGTTTATCAATTGAACGCGTCTGAAGACGCCGACCCGTCAATTTATCAACGCGGCGCGTCGCCGTTGGAATCGCTTTCCTTTGCCAGCAACGGAAAAGCCGATGTGCGGATGAAAAATCTGGTGGAGAGCGACCGGCTGATGGCGTTTCGCTATCACGAGCTGATCCTGTTGAAAAATTACAGCAGCCAAAACGTTTCGGTGCGCGGACGTCCGCTGGTTCGCGGCGGGTTCTGCCGGATTTATCCCGGTCAGCGAATCCTGATTGGCGACCACGTGCTGACGTACCAGGAGCTGGCCCAATATTTCAACGCGAAGAAAAACGTTTCGGTCCCGCAAATTTTCGTTCGGGTTAACAAAGACGCGGATGAAGTGGGCTTGGAACGAGCGCGGACGCGGGAAAGCGCGCTCGAGATCGCGTTCGGATTGAAGGTGCGGGTGAAAGCATTGCGCGACGTCGATGCAGTCCTCAACGGCGTGAAACTCAAGTCCGGCGCACAGGTGGAGGCGAGCCTCGACGACAAAATTCTTTTCCACAACGACAGCGAAATGGATCTGAGCGATCTGCGCCGGCGAGCTCGCGCGTTCGGTGGCCGATTTCAACTTAAGGCTTCGAAATCGGAATACTTAGTTTCGAATGATCCGAGCAAGCTGCAGCCCGACGACATTTTGCTTTCGCCCGGAACGAGCGGCGACGTGCTGCTGAAAATTTTCTGCGATTACGACCAGCGCGTCGGACAATTGGAAGTCATTGAAGCCGATCGCCCAATTCTAGTCGGCGACGTGGCGGTAAGATCGACATATCCCCTCAGAGATTGCGACACGATCCGGATCGACGTCGGACAATTTCTGCGTTGCAATTTTTCCGAGCGCATCATCGAAGAAGAGCGCAACATCATTCGCACCCTCGACGTGAGCGAAGTGACGCATCGTTTCACTGGCGCCGATACCGGGCTCGAAGGAATTTCATTCGC
Organism: Chthoniobacterales bacterium; assembly: GCA_035716295.1. Classification (GTDB taxonomy): domain Bacteria; phylum Verrucomicrobiota; class Verrucomicrobiia; order Chthoniobacterales; family UBA10450; genus AV40. The sequence goes on from DASTJU010000041.1 coordinate 2,107, forward strand.
GCTGACGCGGGGCGAGCTGGTGTGCGTGATGGGCGCGAGCGGGTGCGGGAAAAGCACGCTGCTCAGAGTGCTGGCCGGACAACTTCAGCCGACGAGCGGGCAAATTTTCCTGAATGGTCGATCGCTCTATCCAAACCTCGATGAGCTCAAGAAATACGTCAGTTATATTCCGCAAGAGGACGCCTTCGACGAGCATTTGACCATCGGCGAGAATTTGCAATTCGCGGCTGCGATTCGTTCACCCCATCTTTCCCGGCGCGATCGAATGCGGCGACTGGAAGCGAAACTGGTCGAGCTCGGGTTGGGCGAACGCCGCGATGCGGTCGTCGGCGCCGCGATCAAGAAAACATTGAGCGGCGGCGAGCGAAAACGGCTCAACATCGGCCTCGATATGATCGGAATGTCGGACGTTTACCTGTTCGACGAACCGACCTCGGGGCTTTCGTCGAAAGATTCCGAGCACGTGATCGAGATCATTCGATCGATGGCGCACAACAAAATCATCATCGTTACCATTCATCAGCCGAGCTCGAAATTGTTCCAATTGTTTCATAAGGCGATCCTGCTGGACAAAGGCGGCCGACTTGTCTTTTTCGGAACGCCGACCGAGATGCTTCGCTATTTCGCCGAAGCCGAGCATCAACATCAGTTCGGCGCGGACTTGGGCGCGTGTCCTTCGTGCGGAACGACGCGACCGGAATTCATCTTCGACGTTTTGGAAACGCCGCTGCGCGATTTGAGCGGCGACATCATTTATGAAGAGAACAGCCGGGGTCAGCTGGTGGCGGCGCGGCGTTATTCGCCGGAATTCTGGCGCGACAAGTACGAAGCGTTTCGACTGATCCAGGACGTCAAACAAATTTCGTTGCGCCGCGAGCAAGTTCCGCAACTGCCAAGCGCGCCAACGCAGAAACGAAAACGCACACCGGTTCGATGGCACGATGAATGGACGCAGTTTCGCGCCCTGATGCGACGCTCGTTCATCAGCAAATTGCGTAACCGCGCCAACATTTGGATCACGACCTGCGCCGCGCCGGTGCTCGCTCTAATGATCGGCACGCTCCTGCGTTATTCCGAAAGCGGAAAATACGATTTCGCATCGGCGTTTCATGTTCCGACATATCTTTTTCTTGGATTGCTGGTGGTGATGTTCCTTTCACTGACCAACAGCGCCGACGATATCATTCGTGACCGCCCCGTCCTCCAACGCGAGCGCAATCTCGACGTCCGATTGCCGTATTACATTTTCGCGAAGATGTCGTCATTGTCCGTCTTCGCGTTGGTCCAATGTGTTCTCTTCGTCTTGATCGGTAATTACGTCCTCGAAATTCGGGGGATGTTCTGGATCCACCTGGCCCTGATGTTCATGACTACGGTCGGCAGTCTTGCGCTCGGCCTGCTCGTTTCGTCACTCGTTTCCGATGCCAAGACTGCGGCTAACATTGTACCACTGGTTCTGATTCCGCAGATTCTGATGAGCGGTGCCCTTATTAAGTATGAGGACATGAACCGCAACCTCAGCCTGGTTTACTCGATGACGCGCTGGTTCCACGAACATCCGACCAAAGACCGCGGCAAGAAAATGGACAGCAAACTACAGGTGCCGTTCGTCTGCCAGTTTATCCCGATGCGCTGGTCCTACGAAGAGATGATTGTCGCGCAGGCAAAACTCAATCCGCTCACTTCGCGGCAGGACCAAGCTCAACGCGAGATCGATTTCATTGTTGCGAAACATCGACAAGATCCGGCCGAAGGGAAGCGCCTCGACGAGTTGAAAGAAGTGCTCGCCGTTTTGTCCGGGCTCGAAGCGAAATCAGCCGACGAACTCGATCATTATCTTACGCAGGTCGATCAGGTGCTTGATCGAAAGCGACCGTTCGACGCGCCGACGTTCAAAAAGGCGAAGGGTGAGGTCACCGCGGAACAGGTTTATGTGAACCAGAAAGTCTCCGATCTGATTTCGAACGCGGAGATGGAGCAGAGCGATTATCGCCGCGGTAGTCGACCCAATGTTTTCTTCGGCGCGGAAAAGCGCTATCTCGGAATTAAGATCAGCGTCTTTCTTTTCAACACGATTGTGCTGGTTGGATCGACATTCGGTCTGCTCGGACTTTTATTTTGGATCCTGCGTCGCCAACTCGAAGTCCGACGAACCTGAGTCCGAGCCGGACTGGCAGTATTCAACATTGTAGGACGGGCGCTGGGCCTGCCGGTCTTTAGTTGGCAACCGATGCGGTTGCCCTACAATTCACAACACAAAAGTCATGAAAACGACGGAGAATGGAACACGACTGATCGTCGCGGCCAGCGACATCGATGCAGACATGCTTTATGCGACAAAGTTTTGGGCGGGCGATCCGTTTATTTTTCTCGAGCAGAACGGAAAGCGCACAGTTGTCTTGAGCGATCTCGAAATGGACCGCGGCCGCCGGACGGCGAAGGTCGACGAGTTTGTTTCCTACAATCAACTCGAGCGGGAAGTTCAGGGTAAAGCGAAACAAGCGCCGCCGTATGAAAAAGTGCTGGCGCATTTTCTTCGTAAACGTGGCGTGAAAAGCGCGGTTGTGCCCGCGAATTTTCCGCTCGGTTTCGCCCGCGCGCTCGCCAACGACGATGTCGATCTTGCAACAACTAACGGCCTTTTCTGGCCGGAACGCGAAGCCAAGACCGATGAGGAACTGAAGTTGATCGGTCGCGCGCTGCGCATCACGGAAACAGGCCTCGCGCGCGCGATGGAAGTTTTGAAGGCGTCGAAACCGACCGGAAAGAAATTGAGCTGGTCGGGCAAAACGCTCACGTCCGAAATGCTGCGCGCGGAAATCGATTCCGCGATGTTGCACGCCGGCGGCACGCCCACGAACACAATCGTGGCCGGTGGCGATCAAGCGTGTGATCCGCATGAGCGCGGGTCCGGTCCGCTCTACGCGAACTCGTTAATCATTCTCGATATTTTTCCGCGCGATCCCAGGACCGGTTATTGGGGCGACATGACGCGAACGGTTGTTCGCGGACGGGCGAGCGACGTGCAGCGCAAACTTTGGGAGACGGTAAAGGAAGGGCAGGAGCTCGGGCTCCGCGAAGTCAAAGCCGGGATTGACGGAATGAAAATTCACAACGCGATCCAGCAGCTTTTCAGAAAACGCGGATACCCGACCGAAGTTCGGAAAGGGAAGAACGTCGGATTTTTTCACGGCACGGGCCATGGGCTCGGGTTGGAGATTCACGAATATCCGCGGCTGCAGAGAGTGACGCTGAAAGATCGACAAGTGGTGACGGTTGAGCCGGGCCTGTATTATCCGGGGCTCGGTGGAGTCCGGCACGAAGACGTGGTCGTGGTGACGAAGACCGGCTGCAAGATACTATCCCGTTTTCCGAAGCAGTTGGAAATCTGAACGCGGGAGGCGCTTGAGCGTCTAAGCCTAGGCAATTAGATTACCACAGGAATGTTCTATCCAATCGGCCTTGGCGGTCATCATTTCTTTCTTTATCTGATCGTGCCGGCAATTCTCGGCATCTGGGCCCAGATCCGGGTGACCGGTGCGTTCAATCGCTGGGGGAAAGTTCGCGCCAGCTCGAACATCACCGGCGCCGAATGCGCACGGCAGATTTTACAGGCCGCGCAAATCCACGATGTCGATGTTGTCCAAACCGATGGTTTCCTTGGGGACCATTACGATCCGACGAGCAAGAAGCTTTGTCTTTCCAGCAACGTTTACAACACACCGTCGGTGGCCGCACTCGGGATCGCCGCCCACGAAACCGGGCACGCGATTCAACATGCCAAAGCCTACGCGCCGCTCAAAATGCGGATGGCAATTGTGCCAGTGACAATGGTCGCTTCGCAGATGTTACCGTTCATCATCATTGGCGGTTTTTGGTTCCGGATCGCGGGATTGATCACGCTCGGAATCTATTGCTACCTCATCCTCGCCATCTTCCAATTGATCACGCTGCCGGTGGAATTTGATGCGTCGCGGCGGGCGAAAATTATTCTGCAACAAATGCACATTGTGCAACCGGGCGAAGAAGTGGCCGGCGTGAACAAGGTGCTCAATGCCGCCGCGCTCACTTACGTCGCGGCTTTTATCGCCGCTATCGGCAACCTGCTTTGGTTGATGTCGATGCGCGACCGGCGCAGTTGATCCCGGACGGCTTGAAGAAGATGAATCCTGCAATCGCTTTACCACCGGCTCGGCGCCTGACCGATTTGTTGTCGTCCGGGGTGCGGAGCGGTGTTAAGTCTAAAAAAGACGCGATGGAACAGCAGCAACGGAGCGACGAAGACCAGCAACTAGTGGCGCGCACGCAGGAAGGCGACGCGAGCGCGTTTGATCAGCTAGTGGTGAAATACACGCCCCGTCTTTACGGCCTCGTTTACAACATGACCTCGAACCACGAGGACACGAACGACCTGCTTCAGGACATTTTTTCCAAGGCTTACAAGGCGATCCGGGGTTTTCGCGGGAAGTCCTCTTTTTACACCTGGATCCATTCGATCGCGGTCAACATGACGCTGAACTTCCTCAAGAAACGCGGCCGGCGGTTTCAGCTTAGCCTGGACGATGTCGATTCCAGCATTCAAAGCGACAAGGAATTTCTCGAAGCCACGGCCTCCAGCAGCCCGGTGCGGGAAGCCGACCTCTCCGAGCTCCAAAAAAGGTTGAACGAGGCAATGATGAAATTGTCTGATGAACACAGAGCTGTGGTCACCATGTTCCATATTCAAGGGATGCCTCACGCAGAAATCAGTAAAATCTTGCGTGTTTCAGAAGGCACAGTACGATCCAGGCTTTTCTACGCCAACCGGCAACTGCAAAATTATCTAGACGAGTTTCGAAAAAATCCGGTCACCTGATCAGCGCCCATGGACGAGTTTAACGACAACGAAATAACGAAGCTGCTTCGCCTCAAACGTTACGAACAGCCGCCTCCCGGTTACTTCGAAAGTTTCCTCCACGACTTTCATCGCCGCCAGCGCGACGAACTTTTACGGCAACCGCTTTGGCGCATCTGCGTCGATCGGGCTCGCGATTTCGTAGTCTCCTTCAATCTTTCCACCCTCACTTCCTATCCAGCGGCAGTCACCGCCGTGCTCGTTTGCGCGGCTGTTCTTTCGCTGCGGATTTATCAGACGCCACAGCCGGCCACAGTCGCCGCGAAGGATCGACCAGTATTGGTCGCACCCGCCAGCACTGAACCGGAATGGACTTTGGCATCTCCCGTGGCAACACGGGTGTTTAACACGCGGTCGCTTCGCAATATGACGAAAAGCGCCCAAACTCACCGCAGCGGCACGCCTCGCTACGTGCTCGATAGCGTGCCCGTGAGTTATGAGACGACTTTCAAGTTCTAGTTCGACGGAGGGGTTTCGCTTGCTGGCAAGACTCGCGTTTTTCGCCGCGGCGGCTTCGCTTTCTGCGCAGCAAATACCCGAGTCCGCCACTTCGCTTAGCCGCGAAGTCAAAGATGTTTTCGACCGCTGCGCCAAAGCCGTAGTCAAAATCGAGGCGACCGATCAACACGGCGAACTTTCCGGCACCGGATTCTTTATCGATCCGACCGGCACGCTATACACCGCCTATTCGGTGGGGGGCGAAGCCGAGAACGTTACGGTTGAGTTCAAGGGCAAAAAATATCCGGCGCGCCAACTAATGGCTGATCTCCGGAGCGGGATCGCAATGCTGAAAGTGGATTTGGCCAGTCCGGCGTTGCCAATCGGCAACTCGGATCAGCTTGAGATCGCTACTCCGGTCGTTGCGATTGGTTATCCGCTCGACCTGGCGGAGACGCCGAGCTTCGGCATGATCGCCGGCTTCGATCGCAAATGTTTCGGCGGATATTTTCCAACCAGACACCTGCGAGTAAATTTGCCGCCGCAGCGCGGTGAAGGCGGCGCTCCGCTTCTTAATTTGAAAGGCGAAGTCGTCGGAATTCTCCTCTACAGCTTTGAAAATAATTCCTCCTGTTACGCGTTGCCGATTGAGGCGGCGGAAAAAATCCGGGCCGATTTCGTGCGCTTTGGCGAGCCGAGGCATGGCTGGATCGGCGCCAACGTCGCGGAAGCGAGCGTAGCGGTGGAAGGCTCGCGCGCGGTCACAAAAGACATCATGAGCGACACGCCGGCCGCTGAATCGGGAATGAAACCCGGCGACGTCGTTCTTCAAATCGGCCGGACCAAAGTGCACGAGCCGGAAGATATTCTCGATGCGTCGTTCTTTTTGACCGCCGGCGAGGTTGTGCCGATCACAGTAATGCGCGGCAACGAAAAACTGACTTTCAACGTGCAGGCCGATTTCCATCCGGCGAGTCAGCCGCGGCCCACACTTCTTGCCGCGCCGCCACTCTCGAACCGCGCCATGCCGCTGAATCTGCAGTCGGCTCCGGAACGAACGCCGTAGCTAGACCATCTTCCGAAATTCTGCTTCGTCGATAACGCGCACGCCGAGTTCGCTCGCCTTCTCGAGCTTGCTGCCCGCTTCCGCGCCGGCGAGAACGTAATCGGTTTTCTTGCTCACGCTCCCGCTGACGTGACCACCGAGCGCTTCGATTTTCGCCGACGCTTCTTCGCGGGTCATGGACGGCAATGTGCCGGTGAGAACAAAAGTTTTTCCGGCTAACGGCAGCTCGGCCAGTTTTTTGGCCGAAACTTTTTCGCTTTTCGGATGAATCCCTAATTGCTTCATTCGTTGCAGGATTTTTTTGCCGGCCGAAGACGCAAAAAAATCGAGCACGCTTTGAGCAACGACCGGCCCTACTTCGGTGACAATTCCCGCGTTCTTGTCGATCTTGCTCTTCGATGGCTCGGCAAAACCCGATTTGATCAATCGTGCGGCGATCTCTTTCGTCCCGCCGTCGCGGGACTTGTCGCCTTTGCTTTCATGATAGGCGAGGACGTCGCGGAGAAGCTTGGAGTCCGCGACGTCCTCCACCGTCTCGTGGAAACGAGCGAGGTCTGTCGCCGTCGTTTTGCCGACGTCGGAAATGGCGAGCGCGTAAAGCCAGCGCGAAAGCGGGAAAGTTTTTGCGCGCTCGATCGCCTGGACGGCTTTGGTCGCGTTCTTCTCGCCGAAAATGCGAGGAGCTTCATCAGTCCCGAGATTCAGTTTGGCCAGTTGCTCAATCTTTAGCTCGAACAGATCGAGCGGCTCGCGCACCCATTCGCGCTCAACCAATTTGTCCGCGACAATTCCGCCGACGCTTTCAATATCAAGCGCGCCGCGAGCTGCCAAAAATTCCAATCGTCGGGTCGCTTGAGCCGGACATTGGAGGTTTTCGCAACGCCACGCCACAAATTCCGGATCGCGCCGGACCTCACCACCACAAACCGGACATTTGCGGTGAATATGTTTGAGAAAATCGAAAGGCTTCGCAGCGCGCGGCCGTTTTGATTTCACTACTTCAACGACTGCCGGAATCACTTCGCCGGCTTTTTCAATCACCACGGTGTCGCCGATGCGAATGTCTTTACGCTTGATCTCATCCTCGTTGTGCAGCGTTGCCCGTGCGACTGTGCTGCCGCTGACAAACACCGGTTCGAGCACGGCCACCGGCGTGAGAATCCCGGTGCGACCTACTTGAACGATGATATCGAGCAGCTTCGTTTGGACCCGTTCAGCGGCGTATTTGTAAGCAATCGCCCAGCGCGGTGATTTCGCGGTGAACCCGAGCCGCTCGCGCTGTGCGAGCGCGTCGACCTTGATCACAGCGCCGTCGGTCTCGTACGGAAAATCATGTCGAATCCGGTCGAGCTTGCGAATCGCATCCAAAACCTTCCCGACCGACTCGGCCAGCCACCAATTCTCATGCGTCGGCAGCCCAAGCTTCTTGAACAATGGGAAAATTTTTGAGTGAAGATCGACATCTACCCCTTCGGTCGCGCCGGTTCCGTAAAAAACCATTCCGAGCGGTCGCTGCGCCGCCACTTTGGGGTCGAGATGCTTGAGCGACCCGGCAGCGGCGTTGCGCGGATTCGCGAACAACGGCAGACCGGCCGCTT
>DASTJU010000042.1:0-3293 GCA_035716295.1 Chthoniobacterales bacterium
TCCACTGAGTTGCGCGGCGCTGTTTCGCTCCGCTTGTGCACGATCAATCCGCGAACAACCGAGCAAGACATTGTCGAAACCATCAATCGCCTTGATCGATTCGCTCGCCGATGAATTCCGAAGAGCGTCTGCCCCTCGGAATCAAATTGCTTTCGATCTTTTTCGCATTCGGAGCAGCGATCTGTTTGATCACGATTGTGGCCCTGCTTTTTCCCGGCGGCGCGCTCGAACCGATTTGGCGTTTGAATCCGGACGCACACACAGCATTTCAACAAATCGGCAGATTGTCGATCTTGCTGATGGCGGTGGTCGGTTCGGCGTGTGCGCTGGCTTCGGTTGGACTGGCAACGCGCGCGCGGTGGGGACATCGACTCGCTCTTGGGATTCTGTCGTTCAATCTCGTGGGCGATTTGGTGAACGCATTCGTTCGGCACGACTTTCGGACATTAATCGGATTGCCGATCGGGGGAGCGATGATCGCTTATCTCTTAGTGCGAGGTCGCGTTGGAGATGACAACCCAAAGGACTAGAACGAACGACATATTACTCCTTGTGACGAATGGATCCGGCGCCGCTGATATGTTTCTCAACAGTCGGCGGATTACCGGAATAGATTACTTTGCCTGCGCCGGTGATGGACACTTTCAGTGTCTCGCTGACGCCGACTTCGGCGTGCGATGCGCCGGTTGACGAAATTTCGGCGGTCTTGGTTTGGAGGGATTCCGCCTGCAACCTGCTCGCGCCGGTCATGTCGGTCACGAGTTGGTCGACCGTGCCATCGAGGAAAACTTTGGCCGCGCCGGTCGATTCGATCGCAAAACTGTGTCCGGAAAGTTGATTCGCGGTCAGCCGCGCGGCGCCGGTCAGTTTTGCGCCCGTGCGAGTTGAGCTGGAGATGGCGACCTTGATCCCGTGGCTTGACCAGATATTTCCATGCGAGTGCAGCCGGAGCCGATGGTCGATGTTTTGACTGTCGATGTAGCGCAAAAGATTTTCGTCGGTGGTGATGCTGAGCGAGGGCGGGCCACTGCGCCACTCGATCTGAAATCCGCCATCGGCTTGGATTTCGGAAAAATCACTGACCGACCGGGTGTCAGTGGTAATGTGGCCGTTGCCTACAATACCGCCCCAGCGGCAGCCGGCGGTCGAAAGAACCAGGCCAGCCAAGAAAGCGATCGTTATCTTATTCATAATAGTACTCTTGCTGATGAGACGAGCCGACTGGCCGGTTTGGATTCAAGAATTTCCCGAAACTGGAGTTATTTCGAGATATTGAACTTCACTGTTTCCGCCAGCCGATCGTCCACGTAAAATTCCACGCGATAACTGCCAGGCGTCCAACCCTCTTCGGGTTTTTCAAGGGTGAAGGTGCCCCTTGCATTCGGCGTTGGCGCGACCGCGCTGCTTTCGTCGAGCTCGGAATCCGCCGAAACGGCGGCGACATTTTCAGCAATAAAGGCGGCGCGGATCTTGGCGTGATCGGACAGTCCCTGTCCGTGCCAGCGCGCGTAGATCGCCGGAGTGTCCGGTTTGAAATCGGCTTTAAATTCTCCCTTCGGTTCACTCGAAACTCCTGCGGAAAGTTTCTCCTCCTTGGACGTCGATTTGTTTTGCGGCGCAGCTACAACTTTCGGCGGTTCCTTCAACAGCAACGAGCTTTTTTGCAACACGCCGCCTGACGGCGCTTGCGCCACCGTCTCAACTTTTACGAAGCCGGTTCCAGGAACAAACCAGCGATCGATTGTCGCCGGCGCCGGTGAAGTTTGTTCGCAGTGAATACGCCAGGCGTGAAATTTCCCGGCCGGCAGTTCGACATCTTCCTCGCCGGCGATCTTGTAACGTTGATTTACTTTCGTGCCGGCGATGCTGCCATCGAAGTTCCAGCTCGTTCCTGTTTGCAACGGCGTTGCCAGCATGGTTTGAGGCGGCACCAATTTTGTGATCGCGCCTTGAGAGTCGACTCGTGCTGGACAAGTAATCCCATGTTCCTCCACCGCGATGAGATCGACGCTGTCGAGCGTGTCGCCCCGATAAATCTCGAGTCGTTGCAGATCCTTATTGTCGATCTTCTCGCTCCCGCCGAGACGATAGCTAACCGCGAGATGCTCTTCCTCATTCGGCTCGGTTAAATCGAAATCGCCGCTCGGTTTTTCCTGCACGAGATCGTAATTCCATGTCGTCCCCTCAGCTGTCGGCAGAAGGGGAAGCTCAGCCGCGCCACAGACAAGCGGCATTAGGACGAGAGCGAAAGCGGCGATCTTCATCTCCGGTGAGACACAAGCATGCGACGAAAGTTCAATCGCGCGATTACTGAATTTAATTATGATGGCGAATGCGAAATCGTCGGGCGTGGTTCTTATTTGGAACAGTAGCCGCGGTCCTACTCAGTTTAGGGCCAATCACCAACGCCGCTTCGCCCGCGCAAGAGAGACATGTGGTAATCGTTGTTTGGGACGGGATGCGTCCGGATTTCGTTAGCGAACAAAACACGCCTGCGCTTTGGAAGCTGGTGCAGAGTGGAGTGACTTTTCGAAATCATCACTCGGTTTATCCAAGCGCCACGATCGTGAATGGCACTGCCATTAACACCGGCGTTTATGCAAGTCGCAGCGGTATTCTGGCCAATCACGATTACCGACCCGAAATCAGCCCGAAGAGTTCCATCGACGTCGAAAACGCGCGGGTGGTTCGCAAAGGCGACGAACTCAGTAGCGGAAAGTACATCGCAGTTTCAACGATTGCCGAATTAATTCACAACGGTGGAGGAAAAACCGCGATCGCTACCGCTAAAACTGTCGGGCTCTTGTTCGATCGACGAGCAGATTCGCGGAGTGGACAGAATATTTTCGCCGGCGATTCGGTGCAACCCGGCGCCGTCACCGAGATTGTAAAAGCGCTCGGGGCTTTTCCAGCTGCGACGCAACCCGGCGAACGCGATAGGTGGACCACGAAGGCGCTAACTGATTCTCTTTGGCGAGATGAGGTCCCGGCATTTTCACTGCTCTGGTTGAGCGAACCCGATGACACTGAGCACAAGACCGCGCCCGGCACGCCGGCGGCGATCGCTGCCATAAAATCCAGCGACGACAATCTCGCGCGTGTTCTTGCGGCGCTCGATCGGTCCGGCGGCGGCCGGACAAGATCGACAACGGACATCTTTGTTGTGTCCGATCACGGTTTTTCCACCATCGCGCGCTCGATTGATCTTCCGAAGATTCTACGGGATGCCGGTTTTGACGCGGTCACGGCGTTCACGAACGAACCGAAAAGTGGACAAATCATGATCGTCGGAA
>DASTJU010000043.1:0-2896 GCA_035716295.1 Chthoniobacterales bacterium
CGCTTTGTAGAGCCGCCTCTTACTCGCTTTGTCGCGGCCGCCGCATGATATGAATGGCGAGGATCCGGCTTTGATGACGCGCGAGCAGGTAATCGATGAAGTCGCCGATGATCGAGTTCGGTTTGTGCCCGAGCTTCGTCACGACGCGGCAAATGAGAGTGTTGCTGCGGCCGTGCCATTCGAGATTGATCGCGCCATGGACATCGCGCGCGCTATGGATTTTCGCCCAACCGTGCGGACGGCCCGGTTGTTTGGACCAGGCTTTGATAAAGTTAAATTTCTTCTCCAATTTCGGATCGCGCATGATCTCACTGCGCAACGATCCGCGCCCGGTCGCGATCACTTGGATCACGGTCTGCATCGCTCGCTCACGCTAAGCAAATCGGCCTAACTTCCGAATTTTTCAAATGAAAATTCGTTAGGCCTGCTCGAACGACTGGAACATGACGTAAACATCGACATACCCCTTTTCGGGATGTCGAAACGCACCCGGCAATGTGCCGACAATTTTCATCCCAAGTTTTTGCCAGAGTTTCACGGCCGATTCATTGGTGGAGACAACGAAATTGAATTGCATCGCGCGAAAACCAAGCCGGCGGGCTTCCTTCAGGCAATGCTCGCCCATCGCCCGACCGATCCCCTGCCCGCGCGCAATCGCCGGCACCATGAAAGCAGCATTAGCGACATGCGCACCGCCGCCGGCTTGATTGGGATGCAACGTGTAAATGCCAACGATCTCTCGATCTTGTTCAGCAACGAAGGCGCGCGCTCCAGTTTGAAACCAGTAAGCAAGCGCGTCCTCGCGGGACATGTCCGGATCGATTGGGTAGGTGTCGCCAGTTGCGACCACTTCGTGGAAAATCTTCCAGATCGCGTCCCGATCCGAATCAGTCGCCGGGCGAATGTTAAGCACGCGCTAGTTTAGCGCCGTTTGAAATGCTGCACCGCTTTTTCGTGTTTCTGATCATGGCGACATGCTCGCACTTGGCGTCGGCGACGGAGTTTGGGTCATGGACGTTGCCCATGCGCCGAGATGCTTTTCTTGCGCGGCGCTTTCGAGATTGTCCAACCGTTCCATGTAGGCCTTTCCTTTCTCCTCGTTGGGCAAATTAGGCGCCATTCCTTTTACCCGCGCCAATCCTTCCGTCACCAAAATCTCGCCCAGACTTTTCCCGTCGACTTCGACAATCACATAATATCGGCTCTCGCGACCGCGTCCTCCTGCGGTCGACCAACGGGTCCAAATCAGAAAAGGCTTCTGCAAAAGGTCTTTCGTGCGTTGCTTCGCCTTCTCGCCCGCTTTCATTGTTTCATCGAGCGTGATGCCGAAATGCAGACTTTGATCGTGCGTCCGATCACCTTGCCGAAGATTGGTCTCAGGCGCGTCGACGTAGTAAAGCCTTGCTGTAAAGTCTTTGTCGCCGCCGCGGACACGAAAGCTGTCGCCATCATTGTCCAGAGCATCGACATATCGGCAGTCGGTCAGCTTGACCCATTCTTTGCGATCGCCCGCTGACCCGCGCTGGGTGAAAGCGCCCAACAAAAGCGCAACGATTAATATCCGACCGGAAAGCGTTCGTCGCATCTAAACGACGACGCTACGATCTTTCGGTCCGCCAGACACGTGAAAATAACGCCAGGGCTGCGACAAGGATCAGCAAATCGACAACTAAATGCGTGCCGAAGTTCCAGTTCTTGCTGGCATGACCGAAACAGCCGCAGGTGATATCGAGGCCGCGGAGTTTCGAGACGACAGTCGCGCCGATAAAAATCGCGACCAGCACAGTCAAGATCGACAATCCACCGCGATAGAGAAAACGGAAGATGACTGCGAGGCCGCAGAAGATTTCCACCCACGGCAAGTAAAACGCCAGCCGTACACTGACAAACCACGGCAGCGTTTTGTAATTGTCGATGTCGTTCGCGAACTGGACCGGGTCGAGCGCCTTAATTACACCGGCATAAACGAAAATTCCGCCGAGGATGAGATCGACGATGCGCCAGACGTACTTCATTTTCGGGATTTGACCCATTCTTCCCAGCCGCCCTGCAAAACGAAAACCTCTGTCAGCTGCGCTTCGTCGCGCAGACGTTTCGCGACATCGCGGGCGGCGTTGCAACTCTCGGCGCTGCAATAAACGATGACTTTTTTCCCGGGCGACCAGTTCGGAAGAAATTGCGGAAGCAATTCGTTCCAATGGTCTTCGTTCACCGAAAATGCGCCCGGAACATGATCGCGCGCGAATTCTTCATCCGGACGCGCATCCACCCAAACCGCGCCATCACCCCATGCCCTGGCTTGATCCACAGTTACCAATTCCGAAGCCGGAATTGGCGATTGCCAGGAAATTTTGTCCCGAAAATAAATTCCTTCCGCGATCGCTGGCAGAAACGCGAACACGATAAGGAGCAGCCCTTCTCGAACTGCGCGTAATTTCACCGATCAGATGGCGACGGAATCGCCGCCGGTGTGCCACTTTTCGCTGCCGGCGCTCCGGGAGCGTTTTGTTTCAAGGCGGGCGGAGCTCCGGGAGGATTCGTCACGGAAACGTTCACGTAAAACGATTGCGGCGCTTCTTTGGGGTAATCAGATTGAACCAACAACGCCGTTCCCATCGGATGGCTTGTGTCCTTCGGCGTGACTACAATCGTCCATTCACCCGATGTGCTGCCTGGTTCGACTTTCGATTCAAAATTCTGACTGTTCGATTTCACGGTGATGTTCTTGGCCGGAAAATCTTTGGAGGCTTTGACCGAGATCTTCTTTGGCTTCGCCTCTTCGCCGCTCTGCCAATAAACAAATGTCGGCTTGATATCCAGCGCCTGCGGAATCGTGGCCTTCAATGTGAGAACGGTGGTGGCCTGGGACGGATTCGGATCGTCGGTTTGCACCGTG
>DASTJU010000044.1:0-4730 GCA_035716295.1 Chthoniobacterales bacterium
TCCGAAATTCCGATCGAGATTCCCGCCCGTGTCGCCTCGGTGAAGCCGAGCTCTTTCAGCTTATCGAGTGTTGCAACCGTCGCCGTTGGTCCCGCGACTTGATAACAGCGCCAGATAATGTCGCTGAGCTGTTTTTTGCCGGCGGCTCGATTGAAAAACCCGAGTTCCTTCGGCCAAATCTGATTGAAAATGACGCGTCCCGCCGTTGTCTCGATGACTTTAACGTCGGCGTTTCCGAAAATTGTCTGCTTACCGAAATCCGGGTTTTGGAAACGGATGCGGTCATGAGTCTTGACCGAGCCTTCGGCCATCGCGAATTCCACCTCGACTGGCTCGGCGAAGAGTGGCAGACGGCTGTCCTTTTTCACCGCGCGCGGATTTTGCGTCATGTAATAGCAACCGAGCGTGATGTCCTGCGACGGCGTCGTGATTGGCTTGCCGCTCGAAGGCGAGAAAATGTTGTTCGGAGCGAGCATCAGCATGCGCGCTTCTAATTGCGCCTCGACCGAAAGGGGCACGTGCACTGCCATTTGGTCGCCGTCGAAGTCCGCGTTGTAAGCGGTGCAGACAAGGGGATGAATCCGGATTGCTTCGCCTTCGATCAATTGCGGCTCGAAAGCTTGGATCGACAATCGGTGCAACGTCGGCGCGCGATTGAGCAACACTGGATGTCCGCGCGTGACTTCATCGAGAATGTCCCAGACTTCGGGCGTTTGGCGCTCGATCATTTTCTTCGCACTGCGCACTGTGTGCACATAACCGAGATCTTTCAGTCGGCGAATGATGAACGGCTCGAACAAAACGAGCGCCATTTTCTTCGGCAAACCGCACTGATGTAATTTAAGTTCCGGTCCGATGACGATGACCGAACGGCCGGAATAATCGACCCGCTTGCCGAGCAAATTCTGACGGAAACGCCCGCCTTTGCCCTTGAGCATGTCGCTGAGCGATTTGAGCGGGCGATTGCCAGCGCCGGTGACGGCGCGGCCGTGGCGACCGTTGTCGAACAACGCGTCGACCGCTTCCTGCAGCATTCGCTTTTCGTTTCGAATGATGACGTCCGGCGTTTTAAGCTGGAGTAAATTCTTGAGACGATTGTTCCGATTGATGACGCGACGATAGAGATCGTTCAGGTCGGATGTCGCGAACCGTCCGCCTTCAAGCGGAACGAGCGGACGCAGATCCGGTGGGATCACCGGCAGCACATCGAGAACCATCCACTCTGGCCGCGCGTGCGAAGACATGAAGCCCTGCACGAGCTTGAGCCGTTTCGCCAGCTTCTTGCGAATTTGTTTGCTCTTGGTCGCGCCCATCGCCTTCTCGAGTTCTTTGTTCAGCTTATTGAGCTCGATCTCACTCAGGAGCTTCTTCACCGCTTCCGCGCCCATGCCGGCAACAAAATCTTCGCCGTACTGTTCCTGCGCTTCACGATATTCGACTTCGTTCAGGAGCTGCGCCCGTTGCAGCGGCGTCTTGCCCGGATCGATGACGAGGTAGTCCTCATAATAAATAACGCGCTCAAGCTGGCGCGCGCTCATGTCGAGCATCAGGCCGATGCGCGACGGCATGCATTTGTAAAACCAGATGTGCGAAACCGGAACGGCCAGTTCGATGTGGCCCATGCGCTCACGGCGCACGCGAGCGAGGGTCACTTCCACGCCGCAACGGTCGCAGATCACGCCCTTGTGCTTGATTCGCTTGTATTTTCCGCAGGAACATTCCCAATCGCGCGTCGGACCGAAGATTCGTTCGCAGAAAAGGCCGCCCTTCTCCGGTTTGAACGTTCGATAATTGATCGTCTCCGGATTTTTGACTTCGCCTTTGCTCCACGACCGCATCGTGTCGCTCGAGGCCACGCCAATTGCGACTTGGTCGAAACCGACCGCTCGCTCTTCGCCTACTAACTCACGCCAGGAATGTTCGTTCATTTATTCTCCAGATGTAGATGTTCTAAATTTATGCGAGATGCTCAAAGACTGTGGTCGGAGCCTGGCCGCCGACTTTCACGTCGAGGCCGAGACTCTGCATTTCCTTGATCAATACGTTGAAAGATTCAGGTGTGCCCGCTTCGAGCGAATTGTCGCCTTTGACGATCGATTCGTAGATGCGGGTGCGTCCCTGCACGTCGTCGGATTTCACGGTCAGCAATTCCTGCAATGTGTAAGCCGCGCCGTACGCTTCCAGCGCCCAGACTTCCATTTCGCCGAAACGCTGGCCGCCGTATTGCGCTTTTCCGCCGAGCGGTTGCTGCGTCACCAGTGAATACGGGCCGACCGCGCGCGCGTGAATTTTGTCCGCGACCAAATGGCCGAGCTTCATCATGTAGATGTAGCCAACGACGACTTCTTGATCGAAGGGATCCCCAGTGCGGCCGTCGAACAGCTTCGCTTTGCCGGTTTCCTGGACCCAACTGAAGCCTTCTTTCTTGCGCGCATCCTTTAAGTATTCGCGGATTTTGCTTTCCTTGATTCCGTCGAAAACAGGAGTGGCGACCTTGAAACCAAGCGCCTTGGCTGCGACGCCCAGGTGCGTTTCCAAAACCTGACCGACGTTCATTCGGCTCGGCACACCAAGCGGATTCAGCACGATCTCAACGGGCGTTCCGTCCGCGAGGAATGGCATGTCCTCTTCCGGCACGATGCGCGCGACCACGCCTTTGTTTCCGTGACGACCGGCCATTTTGTCGCCGACCGAGAGTTTCCGTTTCGACGCGATGTAAACTTTGACCTGCTTGATGATGCCAGGATCGATGTCGTCGCCGCTTTCCACGCGGTCCATTGAGCGTTCACGCTCGAGTTCGAGTTCAGCGAACTTGTGTTCGTAGTGCCCAATGATCTCGCGGATTTTGTTCCGGATCGGACTCGGATCGATCTCGATATGATCGTAAACGTTCGCCAGTTTGCGCAGGAGCGTCTTGGTAATTTTGCGATTGGCTGGGATGATAATTTCGCCCGTTTCAGCGTTGACCACGTCGAGCGGAATTTTTTCGCCAAGTAAAATGTTCGAGAGCGAATCGGTCAGCTGCTCGGTCAATTCTTCCTTCTTCCGGCGATGTTCTTCGGTGATCGCTTTGATTTGCTTCTTCGTTTCTGCTGGCGTGAGTTTTTCGCGCGAGATTTCCTTCCGCGATGAAACCTTTACGTCCATCACGATGCCGTAAGTACCAGATGGGACAGTCAGCGACGTGTCTTTCACGTCGGCCGCTTTTTCGCCGAAAATCGCGCGCAGTAATCGTTCTTCCGGCGCAAGTTCGGTCTCGCTCTTCGGCGTGATCTTGCCAACGAGAATGTCGCCCGGCTTCACTTCCGCGCCGACGCGAACGACTCCGTCCGGTCCGAGATTTCGCAAAGCTTCTTCACTGACGTTGGGAATATCACGCGTGATTTCCTCAGGTCCGAGTTTCGTGTCGCGGGCGCCGATCTCGAATTCATCGATGTGAATGGAGGTGTAAATGTCCTCCTTCACGACCTTCTCCGAGATCATGATAGCGTCTTCGAAGTTGTAGCCATTCCACGGCATGAACGCGACCAGCACGTTCCGGCCGAGCGCGAGCTCGCCGTGTTCCGTGTTCGGGCCATCGGCGATGACCTGACCTTTCTTGACGTGCTGCCCTTTCTTCACGATCGGCTTTTGGTTCACGCAGGTGCCGGCGTTCGAGCGCATGAACTTGCGCAGTTCGTATACGTAAAGACCCTCTTCGGGATCGGTTTTGATCCGCTTCCGGTGCTCTGGAACATGGCCGTCTTTAGAGACGATAATCTGGTCAGCTGTAACTGATGCGACTTTGCCGCTATCGATCGCGATCAGGACCGCATGTGAATCGCGAGCGACTTTGCCTTCCAACCCGGTTCCAACCAATGGTGCTTCCGAAACGATCAGTGGAACGCCTTGGCGCTGCATGTTCGAACCCATCAGCGCGCGGTTCGCGTCATCGTGTTCCAAAAACGGAATCAATCCTGCCGCCACTGAAACGAGCTGCTTCGGCGACACGTCCATGTAATGGACTTTCGATGGCTCGACTTCCAAGAAGTCGCCGCGATAGCGAACCGAAACCTTTTCGCCAGTGAAATGGCCGCGGCCGTCAACCGCCGCGTTCGCCTGGGCGACCAGGTAATTTTCTTCCTTATCTCCAGTCAGGTAATCGATGGCATCCGTGACCCGGCCATTAGTGACTTTGCGATACGGTGTCTCAATGAAACCAAACTCATTGATCCGCGCGAAAGTCGACATCGAGCTGATCAGACCAATGTTCGGACCTTCCGGGGTCTCGATCGGGCAGATACGCCCATAATGCGAAGGATGCACGTCGCGCACTTCGAATCCGGCGCGGTCGCGGCTCAATCCGCCTGGTCCGAGCGCGGACAAGCGGCGCTTGTGGGTGAGCTCCGCCAACGGGTTCGTTTGATCCATGAACTGCGAGAGCTGCGAGCGGCCGAAGAAATCGCGAATGACTGCGCTGAGCGCCTTCGGATTCACCAATTTCTGCGGCGTCATGCCGTCGATGTTGATGTCGAACAAAGTCATGCGCTCTTTCACGAGTCGTTCCGTGCGCGCGAGACCGACGCGACACTGATTCGCCAAAAGTTCGCCAACCGTTCGAACGCGACGGCTGCCCAGATGATCGATATCGTCGAGCGTGCCTTCGCCGCGGCGCAGGTTAATTAAGTATTTGATCGCAGCGATGAAATCTTTGTCGGTCAAAATCCGCTCGGTAAGATCGACATCGATGC
>DASTJU010000045.1:0-3938 GCA_035716295.1 Chthoniobacterales bacterium
GGTCACACTCAAATGGCTCGCTTTTGCCGGAATCGTTTTAGGAACGATGCAGGATTTGCCGCATCACTACTGGGGAAATCTATCCGTGCTATGGGTAATGTGCCTGGCGGCGTTTCTTTACATCCGCTTCGTGCAAGGTCGGATCCCAATTAAAGTCGACGTGGCAAGATTGAATCCGTTTCGCCGGCGCCCGCGATTAACCATCGTGCAAAAGCCTTCCGCGCGTCGCGTGGTCGAGCCGGACGATGTGATTGCTTCGGTCGATCCGATCCTGGACAAGATCGCCAAGTCCGGCATGGGCAGTTTAACCGAAACGGAAAAGAAAATTCTCGAGCGCGCCCGTAATCGCCTTCTGAAGAAGTCAGATTGAGGGAGCGCTCAGAAGCGTGGCGATAAATTCGTCCACGTTTCCCGCGTGGAACATCAATGTTCGCAACGGCCGGTCCTTGGTGGCACGGGCAATCGCGCCGACCACCACCAAATAGTCGCTGATCAATCTTTCCGGGACCGCGATCAGAAAAATCAGATGCGCCGTTTCGCCTTTGCCAGTCCAGGGGATACCGGCCTCACTCCGACCAATCCCCAAAAAAAGTTGGTCGACTAATTTCGTGCGGGCGTGCGGAAAGGCGACGCCATCGGCGGCATAGGTCGAATTAGTCATTTCACGCGCGCGCAGCTCCTCCAGGAACTTTTGCGGATTGTCGATCTTATCGGCGGCTACGAGGAGATCGACGATCTCGCGCATTGCTTCCGCCTGGGTGCTCGCGCGAAGATTGAGCGCGATTTGCTTTGGATCGATTAGATCGGCCAGGGCGATGGGCATGAGGAATTGTTGGATTCTGCCTCAGTTATCCAGTTAATTGATCAGCCGTGGCAACTGAAAATAGCGGACCAGCTGTAAGTGAGGAGACAACCGTTTCTCTCCAACGCAGCCTTTACGATCCGGGCTACGTCAATGCGATGTCACACTTTTATCGCGGCGAGATGGGCCGCATCATGGTCTGGCGCCAACGGCTCGATATTACGACCAACTGGGCCATCACCAGCAGCACCGCGATTATCACGATTGCTTTTTCCAACGCGGCCGTGCCCCACATCATTTTCTTTTTCAATCTCGCCATCGTCTGGGTCATGCTCTGGATCGAAGCGCGACGTTATCGGTTCTACGACGCATTCCGCGCGCGGATCCGGATGCTGGAAGCGCATTTCCTTGTTCCTATGGTGATGGAAAATCGCGATCTGTTGCAGGGCGAATGGAAAAAACTGGTCTGCGAGGATCTCATCCTGCCCTGTTTCAAAATCAGCAAGCTGGAAGCGATCGGTCGCAGGCTGAAACGCAATTACGTTTTCATTTTCATCCTTATCCTGGTGGCATGGATCACGAAGATCTTTCTTCACGCGGGCCACGCCATGGAAGGCGTGCCTGATTTCTATCGCGCGCTGCGAGTTGGCCATATCCCATCCTGGCTGGTCGCATTCGTCCTGGTCAGCACTTTTGTCATCGTCATCGGCATCACGATTTACGTCAGCAAAAAATCTTCCGGAGAAATTTCGGAGTTCGGCACCCACCGCTCGCTTTGGCGCATCTGAACCAGTTGATAGTTGGGAGTTGATGGTTGAGAGAACGGCGATGGCCGAATCCCCTTTCGAAAAGCTTTGCCAGATCGTCGCCAAGTTGCGCGCGCCTGGCGGCTGTCCGTGGGACCGGGAGCAAACGCACGAATCGCTATTGCCGGCGACGATCGAGGAAGCTTATGAAGTTGCCGAAGCTGCCCGCTCTAAGAACGAGGCCCATTTTCAGGAAGAGCTCGGCGATCTTTTACTCCTCGTCGTCATGCACGCCGAGATCGCGCGTGAATCCGGCCAATTCAAGATCGACAACGTGATCGCGGAGATCACCGAGAAACTGATCCGGCGACATCCGCACGTGTTTGGTGAAAGCAACGCGCGCGACGCAGGCGCGGTCTTAAAACAATGGGAAGCGATCAAGCGCGAAGAGAAGAAAGACGATCAGCATTATCTCGCCAGTCTTCCCCGGGCTTTGCCCGCTTTAATGCGCGCACAAAAAGCGCAAAGCAAAGTCGCACGCGTGAATTTCGATTGGACGGAATTGGGCGACGTCATCGCCAAGGTTGAAGAGGAACTCGGCGAGCTGAAAGAGGCGATCAGGAGCGATGATCAAGAATCAATTAAGGACGAAATCGGCGATTTGCTCTTTGCGGTCGTGAACCTGACTCGCAAGAGCAAGCTCGACGCCGAGACCGCGCTGCAAGCGGCCACAGACAAATTCGTCGGCCGCTTCAACTTATTGGAAGACGAACTTCGGGCGCGAGGCAAAAAATTGGGAGATGTCGATCTGGCCGAGTTGGATGCGATCTGGAACGAGATTAAACGCAGGTAGGGGCGAATGACCTCAATCGCCCGCCTCCTACCAAATCATTTACAAAGCGCACAGTTTAGCCATATTCCCCGTCCCCGATGCAGATCCTGATTAATTTCCTGCTCGCGATTTACGTCCTGGTCGCGCTTCTGATGTTGCTGCTCATCCTGATGCAGCGACCGAAGAGCGAAGGGCTGGGCGCAGCATTTGGCGGCGGCGTCACCGAAAATATTTTCGGCGCGCAAACGACCAATGTTCTGGTCAAGTTCACTGCCTGGCTCGCGGGAATCTTCTTCGCCCTCACATTTGCTTTGTCAGTCTTGTACTCACACAAGACGAGTCGCGACACCGGACTGCGTCGCGAATTGTTGAGACAGCAAACGGCAGGGCAAACGTCGCCAGCAGCGCCGGTAAATCCAAATGCGCCGGCAGTCCCGGCTCCAGGCGCGCCTGTTTTGCCAGCAGCCAGCGCGGCCCCGAGCGCTTCAGCGGCAGCGAACGCACGCGCGGCTCAGCCGCCTTCTCCGACTGGTTCGGCAAAACCGAAGCCGCGATAACGGTCAGCGCTCAGCTGATCGCTCCAAGATTTCTTACTCCGCGCGCTCGCGCGAAGTCACGCAATTGTCACTTCGCCGTCATCTGGCCGTAACAATCGCTTTCTAGTTTGTCGCCGTCGCGAGGAGAGCGGGGCGAATGGAGCTCAACTCGCGATCCAACCCGCAGCCAACCCGCAGTTCAAAGGAGATTAAATGTTGACCAAAAAGTTCATTCTGATCGCAGTAATCGTAAGTTTCATCGTCCCCCCGATGTCGATGTTGCGCGCGCAAGACGCCGGCGCATTGCTCGACCTGATGGTGCGCAAAAAACTAATCACCGATCAGGACGCGGAAGAGGTCCGGGCCGATCTGACAAGAGAAGCGGCCACGACTTCCGCCGGAAAATGGAAATTATCCAGCCCGATCACCGAGATCGAGCTCTACGGAGACGCGCGCATGCGCTACGAATATCGCGGCGGACGCACCAATGGAGGACTTTCCCAACCGGCGGTCGCGCCCGGGAACGGTCTGGGCGGGCCGAATGATTGGCAGGAGCGCGAACGCGAGCGGTATCGTTTGCGGATCGGTCTCCGCGGAACGTTGGCAGACGACTGGTTTTTTGGAGTTCGTTTGGAGACGAGCACGAGTCCGCGCTCGACCAATGTCACGTTCGGCGATGACAGCGGAGTAAACGGGCCGTTCTCGAAAGACAGCGACCGGATCAGCGTCGGTCAGGCTTATCTTGGCTACAAAGGATTCAAAGATATTACGCTGACCGCTGGTCGAATGCCGCAGCCGCTGGTGACGACGCTAATGACCTGGGATGGGGACATCAATCCGGAAGGCCTGGCCGAACAGTGGAAGCATTCGTTCAACTTTGAATTTGGCGGCGGATCAACGACAACGACGACCGAAGGTTACAGTAAAGAAGGCGGCAAAAACGTGGCGGTCGCACCGGCGCCGAGCGAACCGTTCAAGCTCAAGATCGACGTCTTCGCCAATTTCGCGCAGTTCATTTACGA
>DASTJU010000046.1:0-3786 GCA_035716295.1 Chthoniobacterales bacterium
AATCGTTCGATCCGAGTTTCTTTTTATCATCCAGCACGGCCATCGAGTTTGTCCGCATTACCGTGCTAGTTGCCGTCGAGGGCCCATCGGAGGATGGCGGCTTTGGTGCGGCCGGCGGCGGGCTGTTCGGATCCTCGGCGAACGTCAAGCCGGTCGAAAAGATGCAGACAGCACCGACCAATGCATACAACCAGACTCTCATGTTACCCCCCAATTTACCCCTTTTGCGCTTTTTAGAAACTGTAAGTGCCGTCGACAGAAATGCGGTTCTGAGTGTAATCGCGCAAAAGCAAATTTGAGTCTTTGCTTGTGCCTTGATAGCGCACTCCCAGCGTGACGTGGGGTGTCAACTGGTAACCGAGAGTAATTGCGCCGCCGATGCGATGGAAATGTTCGGGCGTGCCGAGTGAAACCGGACTGAAAAAGCCCGCGAAACCACCGGACTCCTTCGCGTCTTCATAAAAGAACTCTGTCGAGAGGAGAGTGTTGCGGATCAGGTTCCAGGTCAGTGTGTGTCGGACGTAATTCAGGGTGATGTAGTTTGAGTTTACACCTAGCTGATTTTCGTGACCGCCGCTCAGGGTTTGGCTAAGAGTGGCGTTGATCCGATGCGCGATCAGCCCGTTCACGTAATACTGCTCCAGATCTTTGTGATCTGGGACGAGAAAAGTAAACGGACCGAAGTTGAACGTAACAAAGTTATGATCGAAATCGATCCACTGGTAACCTCCCGCCCCACGGACCTTCAGGTTGTTGGTCAATTCCACCTCAACAAACGCGCCCACGCTGTAATCCTCATTATCGTTCAGGACAGTTTGGTCGTACCTGGTGAAAATAGCATTACCTTCAGCGCCAACTGTGATTGTCGGATTAACGACAAAGGCCAACGAACCCTGGAGGATTTCTGAATTGCGATCCAAATAATCAAAAGCGGAAGTGGTCGAGATGAAATTGTAGTGATCGTAGCCGACCTGGAGGAGGATCTTGTTCAGGTCCCATAGAACGGAAACGCCGGCGGTATTCTCAAAACGGCCATAATCTTGCACATTGCTCAACGCTCCTTCTTGAATCGGGTCCTGTTGCAGCTGCATCCGGTCATGGAGGTTGATGCGGAAATCACCGACGAAAATGTCAAAGGCGATTTGCGACTTGGGCGCGATCAAAATGTTGTCCGTATTGTAATTCGAATGATCGAGGTAGAAGGAGTATCCGATTCCGAGATCCAGACGCAGGGTATTCAGCTGGGTGACCGGCCAGATCATGTCGAGAGTCAGGTTTGGCGTGACGATAAAATCATCTTGCTCGTTTGTTTCGGCGTAAGTGACGTTGTCGTTGTACTCGACGCCGACACTTGCCCCAACTCGAAACCGGACCGGACCGAGCAGTAAATTATAGGGAATGCGCGAAACATCCTGTTGTCTGGCATCAGACGCCGCTTGGCCAGCTAAAGATGGACGAATCGCATCCTGCGCAAAAACACCTCCGGTACCGACCAGCATCGAGATCACAAACAAAAGCGTGATCGATTTCCGAAACTGATCCCGGTGTAGGGAGATAGTACTACGACGACTCATAAGCAGGTGATCAGGTTAAGGTTTAAGCAGGTGTGGTACCACTGTCGGTAATTCACAAATCCCAAGCCGGTGCGGCAATCCACTCGAAATGCCGTCCGCGGTTCAAGATCGTGATTTCCTTCTCTTGTTAATCAGTTTCTCGGAGGTCTCTTTTACGAGAAAAGGCCCCGTCGAGGCAAGCGAAATCGGAGGAATCTTTTTACATGATTTCCATGAAAAAACCGCTGATGCGATCCGGCTTGATTGCGCCGGCCTCTTAACCGGGAAATTTTCCCACTTGGCCCGCTCTAAGCTGCTATTGCTCACATGCATTCCGGTTCGTGGCGAATTAAACCACATTGGGCCAAGATTTTCCGTCCTCTCGGCGCACTCGTTTTTGTCGGATTTCTTGCTACCAATAACTGTTGCTATGCGGACAGTCCGACAAAGAAGAGCACGCAGATCGAATATATCGCGCCGGACGGACACTTTTCTTCCCTAACCGCAGCGCATCCCGCACCTCATAAAGCGACCGCAGCGTTCGTCGATAACGACACCATCAGCTGTGTGCTAAAAGAAGGCGAGACGACGTTCATCATCGAACTGCCAAACAACGTGGCTCGAGACCGTTTCACGTTTCTAAATGAAAACGCCGCTGCCTGTGGCGAACTTCGCATCGCAGTGTCCGATTCACCGCTTCCCGCAGGTAGCCCGAAATGGACCGAAGTGGACGGGATTGTACCGTTTGCTCACAAGCGCCTTTTTAAGTTGTCGATGTTGGGCGTAGAAACAAAATTCGTGCGGCTCTCGTTCAAGGTCGACGGACAGCGGCAGGATTCCGCGCAGGTCTCTCATCCATTCCGAACTTCTGTCCTAGCGGCGACAATCAATTCAAGTTTTAGCAGATTGCATGAACCCGGACGCGATCTCAGCGTCGCGGCGGTCTCGGTCGCAGCGCTACCGGCCCAGAAATAGAAATTCTTTATCATAACGGGCGTGGAAAAAATGAACGCGGACGAGCTCAAGAAGAGAAATTCTAGAGGCATGGAACTAGCTTGTAAAAATGCGGCATCGATTGTTGTGACGCATGCGATTGGACGAAGAGAAAGAGATTACAAAAACGCCGCTCCAATCGCCCTTGCTCGATCGGTTCGTCGCACCCCATCTCCAGCAAATCTCTGATGAAGGTAAAACAACTCACACTCCGCTCCCAAGTCATTCACCGGCGCGCGATGATTATTTTGCGATTGTTGCCCGGGCTACGAATGATGCGGTTCGGGATTGGAATGTAAAAAGCGATCGGCTCTCGTGGCCACAGGGCCTGGAATCTCTTGCCGGCTACGACGCATCATCGGCTGAGTGCGACGAAATTGGCTTCTGGCAAAGTAATCTTCATCCTGGTGATCGCGCCCGCGTTGCCTTGTCGATTCGCGGCGCGTTAGCCAGTTCTTCCGATCATTGGAGTGGTGAGTACCGTTTCCGCCGCGCCGATGGAACTTATATTAATGTCCTCGAACGCGCACTGATCTTGCGTGCGGCCGACGGCGCGGCCGAGCGTCTCATTGGTTCGCTCATGGACGTTACCGCACGCAAACAACTCCAGGACCAGCTCTGCCGCTCCCAAAAAATGGAAGCGTTCGGTCAACTCGCCGGCGGCGTCGCGCACGATTTCAATAATTTTCTCACCACGATTCTAGGTTACGGCGATTTGCTGCTTCACGAACGCCAGATCAAAGGAACTCTTGCCGATCACGTCGCCGAAATTCGAGCCGCCGCCGGACGCGCTTCTACTTTGACCCAGCAACTTCTTGCTTTCAGTCGCAAACAACAGCGCGAACCCGTGGTCGTGGAAATCAATTCCATCATCACAAACCTCGAGCGCTCATTGCTTCGGCTCATCGGCGAAAATATTTCCGTCGTTTGCCATTTTCACCACGAAAAGGAAGGCGCGCACATCAAGGCAGATCCCAGCCAGATTTCGCAGATCATTCTCAATCTGGCGGTGAACGCGCGCGACGCGATGCCGAAAGGCGGTCAGCTCACGCTCGAGACTGCGATTATCGATCTTACCAAGGAAACGGAATCGCCCTTCCACTGCGGCGACTTTGTTCCCGGCCACTACGTTCTAATCAAGATCGCCGACACGGGCACTGGAATGAGCGAAGAGGTCAAATCCCATCTCTTCGAGCCATTTTTCACCACCAAAGCCGACCAGGAGAGAAGCGGCCTTGGC
>DASTJU010000047.1:0-4106 GCA_035716295.1 Chthoniobacterales bacterium
AACTTGGCGACCGCGCATGGTCGATCTTGCCAACGCTGTGCTGGTTCAATTCGAGCGACGCCTTTCTTCATTCTCTCTGCGGTGGGGGAGTCGTGTTGTCGTTGCTTCTGATTTTCGGAATCGCGCCGGCGCTGTCATTGGTCGGCCTCGTTGTTTTTTATCTGTCACTTGCGATCGCCGGGCAAACATTCCTCAGTTTTCAGTGGGATATTCTTCTCCTCGAGACCGGTTTCTTGTCGATCTTTCTCGCACCGTGGCGGCTTTGGCCGAAACGCGGAACTGATCCGCCCTTTTCTCGCGCCGCGCTTTTTCTGCTCAAAGTGTTGCTCTTCAAACTCATGATCATGTCGGGCGTGGTGAAGCTGACCAGCGGCGACGATTCGTGGTTAAACCTGAGCGCGCTGGATTACCACTACTGGTCGCAACCGTTGCCGACCGTGATCGGGTGGTGGGCCGATCAAAGCCCCGAATGGTTCAAGAAATTTTCGGTCGCGTTCTGTCTCGTCGTCGAGATCATCGTTCCGCTTTTCATTTGGGCGCCACGTCGATTGCGATTGCTTGCCTGCGGGCTCCTCGTTTTTCTACAGATCATGATCGCGGCAACGGGCAATTATTGCTTTTTCAACTTGCTGACGGTCGCGCTCTGTTTGTTGCTGATTGATGATTCGATCTGGCGCCGACAGCGCGGCGCCCTCCAAACAAGTGGAGGGACACGCGCCGTCGTGTCCCATTATTTTGCCGATCGATTGTCGATCTACGCCGCGGCCGTTGTCATCGTTCTCACTTTGCCGCTCAATGCGCGCCTGATTTATGGCGCGTTCAAGCCGGAAGCGGAATGGTCGCGCCTGCTCGGCTCCGTTTATGCGCGAGCGGAAGCGTTCCGAATTGTAAACGGCTACGGCCTTTTTCGCGTGATGACGAAAGATCGGCGCGAGATTGTGATTGAAGGCAGCGCGGATGGAATTGATTGGAAGCCTTACGAATTTAAATGGAAACCGGGCGACGTGATGCGCGCGCCGGGTTGGTGTGCGCCACATCAGCCCCGCCTCGATTGGCAAATGTGGTTTGCCGCGCTCGGGTCATACCAACAGAATTCCTGGTTTGTCAAAACGGTGATTTCTTTGCTGCACGGCAAACCGAAAGTCGTGGCGCTGTTTGAGCGGAATCCGTTTCCACAAAGTCCGCCGCGGTATGTTCGCGCGACATTTTACCGCTACCGTTTTACAACCGCGCAGGAACATCGAGAAACCGGCGCGTGGTGGAAACGTCAGGAGTTGGGCGAATATCTGCCCAGCGTCTCGCTCGAAGATGTCCGCTAGACTACTTCCAGTGCGGTTGAGCGGTGCGGTGTTCGTGAATATATTTCGCAGCCATGCCGAAGGAAGAACAGATCGTGATGGAAGGCACCGTGACCCAGGTTTTGCCGGGAACCATGTTCCGGGTCGATCTCGCCGGTCAGCGTAACGTCCTCGCGCACATCTCAGGCAAAATGCGCAAGCATTTCATCCGGATCGTTCCGGGCGACAAAGTCTCAGTGGAGCTTTCGCCTTACGACCTGACCAAGGCGCGGATCATCTTCCGGGAGCAGTAATATCGACGTCCGGTGCGCGATTTGCTCAGAATCGCAAGCGCGCGGATAGTTCCGGTAACGAAATTTAAATGGAGGATATCATGGCTGAAGAAAACAAATCACATCGAGGGTCCGCCCCAGCGGATGCGCAGAACAAATTCGAGAGCAGCAAAATGCACGCACGCAAAGCGGCCGAGGACCTGCGGGACGCGGCCGGTGCCGTTGCCGGGGAATATCGCGGCAAAGCCGAGCAAGCTTGGAATGACGCCCGTGGGAAAGCGGAAGACGCCTGGACCGGTGCACGCGGCAAAGCCGAGCAAGCGTTGGGCGATGCCCGAACACGCGCCCGGACGTTTCAAGACGATGCGGAAGAGTACGTTCGTGGAAATCCGACCAAGGCAATCTTTACCGCGCTTGGCGTGGGATTTGTTCTGGGACTGATTTTCCGGCGCTGATCGCGATTTGCTGAATGGCCGGCGAAAGTTCGCCGTCGCGGAGTCGAATGCGCCAGACGGGTTTCATCGGCAGTTTGGTCGCGCTGGCGAGCGCGCTCGCGGATTTTTTCGAGAGCCGCGCCGCCCTTTTTGCGACGGAATCAAAAGCGGCGCTCGTTCAATTTGTTCTGGTCGCAGTCTGCCTGGTCGCTGGACTTCTGTTTTTCGCATTCGGGTACGTCTTTCTCCTCGCGACTGCGGTTGTAGCTATCGCGCATTTGGCAAACGTCTCATGGCTGTGGACAGCATTGGCTGCAGCCGGTCTGCATATTTTGATCGCGCTTATTTTTCTGCTAATCGCCCTCCGCGGAATTAAACGACCGATCTTTCGCGAGACCGCGGCCGAATTAAAAAAGGATCGAGAATGGCTAAAAAATCTGGAAACAAATCAGACCCGGAGCTGAAGTCGCGAATCAATCGATCGCGGGAAGATCTCGCGCTCAGACTGGAACGCGTCCGTGAGGAGGCCGATTTGCCACGTAAAATCCGGCGCTCGGTCCGGCAAGAGCCGGTGCCCTGGATCATCGGCGCTATTGCGGTCGGTTTGCTGGTGACGGCGGTCGTTACCCGCAAGAAAAAAGTTTATGTCGATGCAAAAGGCGCGCCCAGGCCCAAATCAAAGCACGCGCTTTTGGAAGCGGGATTTGTTTTGGGCGCGCTCCGGATTGCGGCAGGTTTGCTCAAACCGGTGGTCATGAATTTCGTCGAAAAGAAATTCGGGAGCTATTTGGGTCGCGGCCGGCCCGGGCCGAAAGGCTTTTGAGTTTACGCGCGCGGTCGCGCTGCATAAGAATCGCGGCGCGCCATGTCCTCAACATCGACGTCTCCCAAGTCGCATCCGCTTTCGCATGTCGATGAGTATCTGGCGGTCGGCCAGCGGGCCGGGGCGTCGGATATTCATCTCGGGGTAAACGCGCCGCCGATCTGGCGGTTTCACGGGACTCTGCAACCGATCTGGCCCGACGCGCCGCGTTTGACCTCGGACCAGACGCTCGCTCTCGCCGAAGGTTTTCTTCCGAACCTCCAGAAAACGCTATTGAACGACCGCGGAGACGCCGACTTTGCTTACTCGAACGCTGTCGGCCGGTATCGCACGAGCGTGGTGCGCCAGCGACTCGGGGTCGATCTCGTCTTTCGCATCATTAACACAAAAGTGCGGACGATGGACGAGCTCGGTTTGCCCGAGCATCTCAAACTGCTCACCCGTTATCAGAACGGGCTGATTTTGGTCACCGGCTCAGTCGGCAGTGGAAAATCGACCACGCTCGCGGCTTTGGTCGAACAGGTGAACATCGAGCGGCGCGAGCACATCATCACCCTCGAAGATCCGATCGAGTATGTGATGGAGCCGAAGGGCTGCCACATCACCCAGCGCGAAGTGCACACCCACACACGCTCGTTCGCGGCGGCGTTGCGCGGCGCGCTCCGCGAAGATCCGGATGTCATTATGGTCGGCGAGATGCGGGATTTGGAAACAATCTCGCTCGCGATCACTGCCGCCGAGACCGGCCACTTGGTTTTGGGAACGCTGCACACGGGAAACGCTTCGCGCACCCTCGATCGAGTGCTCGACGTTTTTCCGCCCGATCAACAGGAACAAATCCGGATCATGGTGAGCGAATCGCTTCGCGGCGTGATTAGTCAGCAACTAATCCCGCGGGCGGATGGGAAAGGGCGCGTGCTCGCTTTGGAAACACTCACCAACACCCCGGCGGTCGCCAATGTGATCCGCGAAGCCAAGACTTACATGCTCCCGGGAATCATTCAGACCGGGAAAAAACAAGGCATGCAGTTGATGGACGATGCGCTGGCGGAGCTTCACAACCGCGGACTGATCGCTGCCGATGAAGCTTACGCCCGCGCGGATCAAAAGCAGGAAATGAAAACACGGCTGAAGATTTAACCGCGGATTACGCGGATTTAAACGGATGAAGAAGGAACTGATTCACGAAAAGTTGAGTGGAAAAATCATCGGCGCCGCAATGGATGTTCTCAATGAGCTAAAGCCCGGTTTGGACGAAAAACTTTATGAACGCGCTCTG
>DASTJU010000048.1:0-2029 GCA_035716295.1 Chthoniobacterales bacterium
TCGGAAATGATTTCGTCCGGTTTCCAGCCGTTCCCTCTCCAAATCTTCACGATCTTTCCATCTGGTCCGACCAGAACGGTAGCGAGTCCGTGTGAAATTGTTCCGCCTTCGGTCTGAACATAAACTGAGAAGGCATGAGTGAGCGCGTCGATTTCTTTCGGATCGCCGGTCGCGAAAGTCCAAACAGTTGCGTCGGCGTTTTGATGTTCGCCGTATTCTTTGAGAATCTGCGGCGTGTCGAATGCCGGATCGAGCGTAATGCTGAGCAAACGTGTTTCTGCCAGCACACCGTTACTAGCTTTGATCGCGTTCTGTAGTTCCGAGAAATTGTTCGTCATCCGCGGACAAAAATTCGGCATCGGACAACGCGTGAAAATAAACGTCAAGAAGAGCGGGCGACCCCGAAACGTCTCGGGCGTTATCGCTTTCTCATTTTGATTCGTCAGCGAAAAAGCTGGCATCGCATCGCCTTCTCGCAAACGCGATGATTGAGGTTCAGAGATTGTTGGGTTGGGCTTCGGGTCGCGAACATCGACATCTTCGCGTGGAATCTTTTTCACGCGATCAATCCAGAAATCTTTCTTGGTCACAGTCATCCGGAACGAAATTGCATCGCCAATTTTGAAATTGGCCGTTTCCTTTTGGTCGCGGGCAGAAAAGGGCATCGTCATTGACGGCATGAAGTCAGGAATATTTTCGTGCTGAATCTCGAGCGTTGTTCGATCGGGCGAAATGCCGCGAACGACACCGCGCGTTTCGTAATGCTGCGCGTTGACGTCCGACTTTGCTCCGGGCTGGCAACCGAGGGAAGCGACGGCAAAGCAAAGCGCAAGCGTAATTTTCAGGACGGTGGTTTTCCGCATCGCGTCAATTGAAATCAGGCGCGCGCCGAGTGCCAGAAACAATCTCAGAAAAGCTTGATTTGGATCAAGGCATCGCGGCCCAGCGAACCCTAAGGTGACTCATCAAAGCCACATTGACGATGACAAAAACTGCGCAGCCGTGCAAGATTAGCTAGCAGGCCATACGCGCAGCGCGTTTAGTGGCACTACGAAAATCAAACCAATGAAAAAACTATTACTTAACCATTCACTTTACCTCATAGCGTTCGCTTGTAGCGCGCTCGCAAGCTGTTCGCCGGCCCCGCAAGTGCCGCCGAAAGAAGTCAAAATTCAGGCGGACGACAAAATGAAGTACGACGTCACGGCTTTTGAAGTGAAGCCGGGGCAGAAAGTTTCAATCACGCTCACCAACATCGGCAACACGCCGAAATTTTCGATGGGACACAACTGCGTCGTGCTCGATCGCAACGTGAACGTCCAAACGTTCCTCGACGCGGCGTCGACGGCTGCGGCCACCGATTACGTGCCCAAAGATTTCAAAGGCGTGCTCGGGCACACCAAACTGCTTGGACCGAGCGAGAGCGACACCTTCGAGTTCAGCGCGCCTTACATTCCGGGTGAGTATCCATTCTTTTGCTCGTTTCCCGGCCACTACTCTCAAGGCACCAAGGGCGTCATGACCGTGAAACAATAACGAACCGAAGGATCGACAAATGAAATCAATCATTACCTTAACCCTAATCGCGCTCGCGATTGGCTTAACGAGTTGCGGGAAACAAGGCGGAACTTCGTCAGCCGATCGGACGGCGAATGCGCTCGCGAGTTATGTCGCGCCCGGCGAGAAGGACGAATATTATCTTTTTTATTCGGGCGGACATTCCGGACAAGTCTTCGTCGCCGGCATTCCGTCGCTGCGCCACATCGTGACCATTCCCGTCTTCGCTCCGTATTCCGGCACTGGTTACGGATTCGATGAAGAATCAAAAAAAATGCTGGGCGAATTCACCTGGGGCGACGTGCATCACCCGGCCCTGTCGCAGACTGACAGCATGTATGACGGCCGTTGGTTGTTCGTAAATGACAACTCGAACAACCGCATCGCGCGAATTGATCTCCGCGACTTCAAAACGCACCAGATCCTCGGGCCGCTGCCTAACTCCAGCGGCAGCCACGCTTCATCCTTCGTG
>DASTJU010000049.1:0-2606 GCA_035716295.1 Chthoniobacterales bacterium
TCGGCAAGGACGTAGCCTTGCGAAATGAGACCGGTCAGTTCATCGAGCAACTCAGCCTGCTCCATCTCGCCGATGCGCTCGAGCAGAAGCTTGCCGTAAACCGGCGTGCCGGAAAGCCCCAGCGTCTTCAGAAGTGTGATCTCGCCTCCGCTTAAATTGATCTCGCGTTTCATACTGATTCCGGCGCCGCGCAGCTTATCATTTCAGCCGCGCGTGCCCATCCTTTTCGATCCAATCCCAAATGTTTTCGAGCCGGCGGCCGACATTGGTTTTAATTTTGTTTAGTTCTTCGTCGCTGAATTTTTCTTTCTCGGGCCGCTTCTGCGCGAAGATGTAATATTTTATCTTCGGCTCCGTCCCCGAACCGCGCACCGCGATCCGCGTTTTGTCTTCCAACTCGAAGATCGACATCTTCTGTTTCGGAATCACGTCGCCTTCCACGTCGCGGATGGTTTGCTTCTCGAAATCGGTGATGCCCACGACTTTTGATCCGGCAATCTCAGCCGGCGGTTTGTTGGCATACGATTCGAGCAAGCGTGCGATCTTATCCGCGCCTTCGGCGCCTTCAAAATAAAGCGAAGCGTTTTTCTCTTCGAAATAGCCGAAACCGGCGAAGGCTTCATCGAGCAGTTGATCCACCGTGCGACCGCGGGATTTCGCGTAAGCGGCCATTTCGCAAAACATGATCCCGGCTGCGTTGCCATCCTTGTCCCGGACAGAATCCGCTCCGCTGTATCCGTAACTTTCTTCGCTCCCGAAAACGTAAAACGAAGAATGCTTTAATCGCGCGGCGCGCGTTTCCTCTTCTGAAAGCTGCCGATATTTTTTGCGAATTTCCTCCGGCAACGCACGCTCGTATTTCTCGAGCTTGTTCCCAAAATATTTGAAGCCGGTCAGAGTTTCAACGCAGCGAACGCCGAAGTGTTCGGAAATCACTTTTTGCAGATCGGTGGTGACGAAAGTTTTGATCACAACCGCGTGTGAGGCGTTTTCTTTGTTCAGGATTCCAAGCTCAAAGAATTTTTTGAGTCGATAGTAGGCCAGCAAAGAGCCAATTTGATTGCCGGTGATTAGTTTCATTTCGCCGGTTGTGCTGCGGACGGCCACGCCGAGCCGATCGGAATCGGGATCGGTCGCAATCACGACGTCGGCATTCGTTTTCTTCGCGAGCTCGATTCCAAGCGTTAGCGCCTCGGCATTCTCCGGGTTCGGAGATTTCACCGTGCTGAATCGTGGATCGAATTTTCCCTGCTCTGGAACGATTTCGAAATTGAATCCGAGCCGCTTTAGCATCGGTTCAAGAGTTACGGCTCCGGTCCCGTGCAGCGGCGTGAAAATAATCCGGAGCGCCTTGGCGGTGCTCAAAACAGCCGGATCGACAATCAATGACTCGAGCCGCTTCATGTAGGCTTCATCGATATCTTTGCCCAGGGTCGTGACGCTTCCTTGTCGATCTTTCGGGAGCGGTTCGTAACTCTCGCTTTTGACCGCGTTTACTTTTGCGATGATCCCGCTCGCGTGCGGCTCGATCACTTGCGCGCCGTCGGCGAAGTAAACTTTGTAGCCGTTGTCATGCGGCGGATTGTGACTGGCGGTAATCACAATTCCGGCGGTCGCATTCAGGTGACGAACGGTGAATGACAATTCCGGCGTCGAACGCGGTCCGTCGAAGATGTAAGCGTCGCACCCATTCTCGGCAGCAACCTTCGCCGCCAGCTCGGTGAATTCGTTCGAGAAAAACCGCGTGTCGTGCGCGATCACGATTTTCGGTCGGGTATCGATTTTATTTTTCGCGTGCCACTCTTTTGCGTAAGCGACCAATCCTTGAGTTGCACGATTCACATTCGCGAAGTTCATCGCGTTGGTGCCGACGCAGGGAAATTGTGGACGTTCGTCCGGGCCGGCGTTGCCGCGCTCACCTTTGGTTACGATTTTTCCAATCGTGCGCCCGCGCAGTCCGCCAGTGCCGAACTCGAGCGTTTTGTAAAAGCGATCGTTCAGCTCGTCCCACCCGCCGCCGGTGACAAGTTCATCGACCACGCGCCGATAAAGTTCGGAAGGCGCGCCCGCGAGCAGAGCGCGAATATTTTTCGCGGCTGATTCAAGCAGTTGCTTGTTTGCTAACGCTTTGTCGATCTTTGCTGCGGTTTCGTCGGGCGCGGCCATGCGCACCGAATTTCGATTGCCGTTCGCACATTTCAAGGCTTTGCTCGCTACCGCGCGATGAATATTCACGAGTATCAAGCCAAGGAACTGCTGGAGAAATTCGGCGTCGCCACTACCCGTGGGAAAGTTGCATCGACTCCCGACGAGGCCGAAGCCATCGCGCGCGAGTTGGGCGACGTCGGCCTCGTGGTCAAAGCGCAGATCCACGCCGGTGGACGAGGGAAGGGGACGTTCGCGAATGGATTCAAAGGCGGCGTGCAACTCGTCAAGTCGCCGGAAAAAGTGCGGGAAGTCGCGGAGAAAATGCTCGGGCAAACCCTGGTGACGCATCAAACCGGGGCGGGGGGCCGCGTAGTGCACAAAGTTCTGGTGGGCGAATCGGCCGAGATCGCCCGCGAAATTTATTTTGCGATCCTGATGGATCGCGCCATCGCCGCTCC
>DASTJU010000050.1:0-3020 GCA_035716295.1 Chthoniobacterales bacterium
CTCCGAGAGCAGTCCTAACGGCGACAATCATCGACCCCGGGACGTCGCCGCCGGAATTTATTAAACCGGTGGTCATTGATGGCCCGGCCCACATAACAGTGACGTGCCCCGACCCGAGCGCGACTTGCGTTTTAACTTACAAAAGAGAACCCGAACCGACGCCAACGCCGACGCCCGTGCCTCCTGCCACTGCTACGCCTTCACCGACTCCAACTGCGACTTCGGCACCGTCCACGACTACGTTGTCGCAGGCAACGATCGTATTCGAGGCAGTGCCGTCGAGTGATGGAGCGACAAATTCGCCAACACCGACAGCAACGCCGATAACTTCCCTCCCGGTCGCAACTTCAACACCGATGCCGACTCCAACCGCCACCCCGTCAATCACCCCAACGCCCTCACCGACTCCGTAGCGAACTGATGCACGTGATTAAGTTTCTCTATCTCGCCACTGCGATTCTTGGATCGACATCGCTCTTTGCGCAGTCGCCCCAGTCCGAGATTACCGCGGTGCTGAACATGCAACAGGAAGCCTGGAACCGTGGAGACATCGAAGCGTTCATGAACGGCTACTGGCATTCCGAGGAAACCGTATTCGTTTCCAGCGACGAAGTAACGCGCGGCTGGGAGAAGGTGCTGGATCGCTACCAAAAGAAATATACCAACCGCGCAAAAATGGGAACGCTGACGTTCTCCGATCTCGAGATCACACCATTAGGTGACGATGCAGCCGTCGTGCTTGGCGCTTGGAAATTGAAACGCGCGAAAGACGAACCGCGCGGCCGCTTCACCTTAATCTTTCGACGGCTTCCAGAACCAGAAGGCTGGCGTATCGTCCACGATCACACAAGCGCAGCTCAATAGCGCTTGTCATCCCGAGCGCAAGCGAGGGACCCACTCCGTTCAGGATGACAAACGCGCGAGTAGTTTCTCGTGGATGTTATCGAATCCGCCGTTGCTAAAAACGACGACGACATCTTTCTCTTTCAACAGCGGCAGGATTCGATCGATAATTGCATCGGCGTTTTTTTCGTAAAAGGCCGGACGGCCGTTTTCCGCAATTTCTTTTATCATTTCCTCCGGATGTAAGCGTTCCGCTTCCGGGATTTGATCCAGCCGCGCAACCTGGGAAATAAAAACGCCGTCCGCTTGCTTGAGCGCTTCCGGAAGTTCTTTTTGAAAAATTGCGCGCCGGGTCGTGTTTGAGCGCGGCTCAAAAATCGCCCAAACCCGCTGGCCCTGATAACGCTGCCGCAAGCCTTGCAATGTCTGTCCGATCGCGGTCGGATGATGGCCGAAGTCGTCGATCACTTTCACGCCGCGCGCTTCGCCCCGCACTTCCTGCCGCCGCGCAATCCCGGCAAAACTCTTCAGCGCGTTGTCGATCTTCGCTTTGGGCACGTCGTAAAATCGCGCGGCCGCCGCTGCCATCGCCGCGTTGCGCACGTTGAACTCGCCGACGAGCGGAATTTCATAGACGTCATCGCCAAGTTGGAAACGCGAGCCATCGGGCGAATAGGTAACGTCGCGGATCCGTTGCGCACAGTTCTTTGAGAAACCGACCTCGACCATTTGCGCCAGACAATCCTTCGCCACCTCGACGCAGTTGCGATCGTCGCCATTTAACAAAACCATTCCATTCTGCGGAACGATGTTGAGCAAACGGCGAAAGCTCAGCTTGATCTCGTCCAGGTTGTTGAAGATGTCGGCGTGATCGAACTCGATGTTGTTTACGATCACCAGCTCGGGCAGGTAATGAACGAACTTCGAACGCTTATCGAAGAAGGCGCTGTCGTATTCGTCGCCTTCAATCACGAAATATTTGGAATCGTTCAGGCGCGCGCCCTGGCCGAGATTTTTCGGAATGCCCCCGATCAAATAACCCGGTTTGCATCCCGCTTTTTCCATGATCCAGGTGAGCAACGACGTAGTCGTCGTTTTTCCGTGCGTTCCGGTGACGACGAGGTTGTGTTTGCCGCGCAGAAAATAGTTCTTCAGAACTTCAGGCAGTGAGAGATAAAAAAGTTTTCGGTTTAGGACTGCTTCCACCTCCGGATTGCCACGCTTCATCGCGTTCCCGATCACGACCACATCGGCGTCGGCCGGAATATTTTCCTCGGCGTAACCTTGGTGAAGTTTGATCCCGCGCTGCTCGAGAAAGATCGACATCGGCGGATAAACCCTCTCGTCCGAGCCGCTGATTTTGAATCCGCGTTCCCGCAACGCCGCCGCCACTGAGCCCATGGCGGTACCGCAAATCCCGATGAAATGAAATTTTTGCGGCGCGGTTTTCGTCACGCGCATTCTTTACGCCGCGTTAGAGGAAAAACAAACCGCGTAATCCGCGGTTCTCACTTCTTCTTAAATACTTCGACTGCGTTCCAAGCCTCGTCCGGTGGCGATTGCTCATATTCTAACGTGCTGGCGAGATACATTTTTCCGAGTGCATCGTCCGGATAAAATTCGAGAAAATGTGAAAATAGAATCTTCGCGTCTTTGAAGTCACGCTTCCGGAACTTGGCGATCGCTTCTTCGTAAGCTTGCAGCCATTTCAAAAACTCGGGATCGACATTGTCGTCGTTGCGTGCGCCTATCAGCGCGAAAATCTCCACCGGTTCCGTCTTTCCTTTCACTTGAACGCGCGCGACCGAGCGAAAATGAAAGTCGTCCCGCACCAGCTCGGTCGCGCTTTGTCCGATCAGAATATCAACGGCGTAAACACGGGTGAGCGCTTCGAGTCGCGAGGCGAGATTTACCGCGTCGCCGATCACAGTCGGATCGAGTCGTTCGTGCGGCTCGTACGATCCAATGTTGCCGACAATGGCCTCGCCATGATTGATGCCAATGCCGAATGCGAGCGGTTGTATTCCCTCAGCGACCCAGGCCGCATTTAATTTTGGCATTTCGCGCCGCATCCCGAGCGCCGCGCGCACCGCCGCTTTCGCATCTTCCGCGGCGCCGTGGCTGCTGACGTTTCCCCAAACCGCCATGATCGCGTCGCCGATAAATTTATCGAGCGT
>DASTJU010000051.1:0-4156 GCA_035716295.1 Chthoniobacterales bacterium
ACAGAGCGAGGCGGCTACAGTTTAGTTAGGCCCCATGGCTGCCGCGCCTGAATTTCAACACACCTTATCGAAAGCCGCTGGTTTCAGCGGCACGTCGCTGCACACCGGCGAGAGAGTTTCGTTGAAACTCCATCCGGCGCCTGCCGATCACGGGATCAAATTCAAGCGCAAGGATTTGCCGGACGAGCCAACGATCGACGCCAAGATCGACAATCTCAAAACGGTCGAACGCGCAACCACGATCGGTGAGGGCTCGATGCGTGTGCATACGGTCGAGCATGTCCTGGCCGCGCTCTCGGCGATGGGCGTGGACAATGCGGTCGTGGAAATGGACGCGAACGAGCCGCCGATTGGCGATGGGAGCGCGAAAGCATATGTCGATGTAATCAAACGCGCCGGCGTTTCGGCGCAGGAAGCGCCGCGGAAATTTTTTCACGTTCGCGAACCGATGCACGTCGAAACGAAAACCGGCGCAATGCTCGTCCTGCTTCCGAACAACAACGGCTTCCGGGTCTCGTGCACCCAAGCCGGACCGAACAATCGGTTCACCCAATTCATGTCGACCGACATCGTCCCGGAGCTTTTTGAGCGCGAGATCGCGCCGGCGCGGACGTTTGTTTACTACGAAGACGTTGAGTCATTGATGGAGAAAAATTTGATCAAGGGCGGCAGTCTGGAAAACGCCGTGGTTGTGCGCGGTGACACCGTCTTGAGCAAAGAGCCATTGCGTTTTCCGGATGAATTCGTCAGGCACAAAATTCTCGACATCGTCGGCGATCTCGCACTGGTCGGTTGCCGCATTCGCGGCCATCTCATCGCAGTGAAACCCGGGCACGCTGCGAATGCAGAATTGGCGCGCGCGATCGCGAAAGAACAATCGAGGCGCGACGCGTTGTCTGGCCCGCGAGTCGTACCGAAAGGCGACGGCGGACTCGATAGCGAAGAGATCATGAAGATTTTGCCGCATCGTTATCCGTTCTTAATGGTCGACCGGATCATCAGCTTCGACGAAAACGGAACGAAGTGCGTCGGCGTTAAATCGGTCACGATCAACGAACCGTTTTTTCAAGGACATTTTCCGGGTCATCCGGTGATGCCGGGCGTGATGCAGGTCGAAGCGATGGCGCAAGTCGCAAGCGTGTTGCTGTTCAAGCTCACGAAATCGAGCAACCGGATCGGTTATTTCATGAGCGCCGATGACGTAAAGTTTCGCAAACCGGTGATGCCGGGCGATACGATGTTGATTCATGCCGAGCTGACCAAGGCGCGCGGCGAACGATTGGCAAAAGCGAAATGCCACTGCGTGGTAAACGATGCGATCGTTTCCGAAGGCGAATTGATGTTCACGTTTCTCGATAGATGAGCGACGTGCAGATTCATCCCACGGCGATTGTCGATCCTGGCGCGGAGATTGGTGCGGGAACGAGAGTTGGACCGTATTGCATGATCGCCGCGGACGTGGTCCTCGGCGCGAACTGCTGGCTGCAACATCATGTCACCTTGTGCGGGCCGATGCGGGCCGGCGCGCAGAACAAATTTTACGCCTATTGCTCGATCGGCCAGCAAACTCAGGATCTCAAATACGCAGGCGAGCCGACCTATCTGGAGGTTGGCGATGAAAATACGTTTCGCGAATTCGTCACCGTGAATCGGAGCACGACGAGCGAGGGGAAAACACAAATCGGCAGTCGCGGAAATTTCTTGGCCTACAGTCACATCGGCCACGATTGCACCGTTGGAAACGAAGTCGTCTTTTCTAATAACGGAACATTGGCCGGACACGTGCAGGTCGGCGACAACGCAGTCATGGGCGGCCTGACGGCGGTCCATCAATTTTGCCGCATCGGGCGGTTCGCCATCACCGGTGGCTGTTCGAAAATTGTCCAGGACGTGCCGCCGTTCATGATCGCGGACGGAAATCCGGCGGAAATTCGCGGGGTCAATCTCGTCGGCTTGGAACGGAAGAATTATCCACCCGAGAGCGTGAAGCTGATCAAGGAAGCGTTTCGCCTCATTTACCGATCTAAATATAATACGGCCCAGGCGCTGGAAGCCGTCCGCAAGGACCTGCCGCAAACCGAAGAAGTTCGCGAGATTGTGGAATTCATCGAGAAAACCGAACGCGGAATCATTCGTTAGGCCGAGTTAGAATCTCACCCGCACACGCGGCGTCGCCCTCGGCCCAGGAGTCGGCGTCGTTAATGCGCCCCGGAGTTCCTGTTCCTTGCTTCGCAATAGCGGCGCGGCCGGCGCGTTGCCACTTACGCGGAGCGCGGTTCGCAAAAGCTCAATCCCGCGTTTCGGCTTCTTGAGTTTGTTCCACGCATCCGCTTCCTCCAAAATGACGCGAAGAATGTCGTCGCGGGTTGAATAGCAAACGTGTGCCTGAGCCAAATAATTCGCCGCGCTGGCGAAATTTCCGTCGGCAGCTTCCATCAGTCCGAGATCTTCGATCATCGGACAATTGCGCGCACGAAGCGCTGCCTGTCTCGCGAGCGGGCGATATTGCGCCGACGCGTTGGAGAAATTCTGGATTGCGAAATCGTGGTACATTTTCCAAGAATCGGTTTTTCCAGAATCGGTCACCGCCTCGAGCTGCAACCACGACGCGTACGGACGGTATAACGGATCCCCCACCATCACCGACATCCAGGAAACGACTGCGATCGATGAATACGCGCTCTCGGCAAAAGTAAAACCGTGAAGCAAGTGATCGTTAAAAATATTGAGATGGGCCGTGAATTGCAGATACGGCTCGTAAACATTACCAAGGGTCGCAGCGGCGCCATGCTCAAGAAGAGGCGCGACCCAGAACGCGTTCGGGTCGCGCAAAGTCATCGCGCTGAAAGAATGAATGTGGACCGCGACTGCGCCGCGTGAGAAACGGAAGTCAGGTTGAGCAAAAGGGCCGACTGCCTTCTCCGTCCGCCATCCGTAATAAAGAGCGCAATCGGTCATCGGATAACCCTCCGGAAAAAGCGCCGGTATATTGTCATAAATGACCGGCACACCAACTTTGTGCAACTGCACCGCAATCTCGCCGAGCCATTGGTCCCCAAGTGCGTAGCCGGCCGCAGTTTCGTGCGCGCCATCGACGTAGGCGCGGCCCCACAATCCTTTTTTTTCGGCAGCAATCGAATCGACGATCATCCGGCGAACGGTTTCAGCATTCGATGCATCCAGCCGGCAGACCAACAGCAAGACGGGGTTATCCAGCTCACTGATTGCCTTGAAGCTTTGAAAATAAACATTTCGGAGCGGGCCGGAAATTTGGTGTGAAAACAAACCAAGAATCGTCAACTCCGAATCGACCGATGCTTCGTTATGACCGCTGACAGGCCCGGGGGCCGATTCATCGCCCGGGTACGGCTCCGCCGTCGGTTTGATTTTCAACGGCATACCTTTGATCACCGCGACAAACCGGATCGAAGTGCTCATCACGACGGTTTGTTGCTCCGGCGCTTCTCGCAGAGTCCACCATTTTTTGGTCTTAAAGGTTTCGCGGAGCGGCTCGGCGATGTTTGAATCGTATTCCTCGCGGGTGATCTCTTCATCAGTCGAGCAAGTCACCCCCACGATGTGATCGGACGCGATGCCGCGCTGCTTTGCGTAAAATCTCGCCAGTTCCGCCGAGTCCCGCGCCGCTTTGTTGTAAATGACGATTGTCGATGAAACGAGTGACGACTCCGCGCCCCGCGCATCGATCGCGAACATCACGGTGAGGAAAAGCAGAAATCGACAGCAGTTCATCAAGAAATCGAGCTTTCGGAGTTGAAAGTTGGGTCGTGAGTGTTTGAAATCTTCAATCGCGCCGCAC
Source organism: Chthoniobacterales bacterium (assembly GCA_035716295.1). Taxonomy (GTDB): domain Bacteria; phylum Verrucomicrobiota; class Verrucomicrobiia; order Chthoniobacterales; family UBA10450; genus AV40. Next base: position 3,818 of record DASTJU010000051.1, read on the forward strand.
TCTCATCTCTCCACCCTAAACTCTCAACCTCTGCATGCCTGCTGTTTTGAATTTACTGCGGATTAAAAATCTCGCGCTCGTGGAAGAGCTCGAGTGGCAGATCGCGCCCGGCTTTACCGCCATTACCGGTGAGACCGGTGCCGGTAAATCGATCATCATCGGCGCGCTTCAACTTTTACTCGGCGAACGGGCCGATAAATCGCTCATCCGCACCGGCGCCGATACTTGTACGGCGGAAGCTGTTTTCACTGGCAAAGAATTGCAGAAACTGAACCCGCAGCTAATCGAAGCCGGCATCGAACCGTGCACGGACGATCTTATTATTAAGAGAAGTCTTTC
>DASTJU010000052.1:0-5761 GCA_035716295.1 Chthoniobacterales bacterium
GCCCAGACGCACGCCGTCACGCTCAATTGTTTCCGTCGCCCGCCGCTGATACGAAAACGGATCGAACGACAATTCGACATTCGGATTTGGGCCTTGGCGATTCGACGTTTTCTTTTCCACCATCGCAGCCAACGCTCGCGCCACCGGAATCTCGTGCGGGCTGTCTTCGGTCAACGAGACGCGGATTGTTTCACCAATTCCATCCGCTAGGAGCGATCCGATTCCGATCGCGCTCTTGATGCGCGCGTCTTCTCCTTCGCCCGCTTCGGTCACGCCGAGATGGACCGGATAATTCCAGTCCGGGCCGAGCTCATTCAATCGCGCTACCAGCAATCGATAAGCGGCGATCATGATTTTTGGATTGCTCGCCTTCATTGAAAAAACGAATGCGTGATAATCCAGGTCGCGCGCGATCCGGGCGAATTCGAGCGCGCTCTCCACCATCCCGAGCGGCGTATCGCCGTATCTATTTAGAATGCGGTCGCTGAGCGAGCCGTGGTTGGTCCCGATCCGCATCGCGATGCCGCGTTTTTTGCAAAGATCGACCAGCGGTGTAAAACGCTCACGGATCCGGTTCAACTCGTCCGTGTATTGTTCGTCCGAGTATTCGCGAATCACGAATTTCTTCGAGTCGGCGTAATTCCCGGGGTTGATCCGGACTTTGTCCACCCATTTCGCCGCTTCCATCGCGGCGTCCGGTTTGAAATGGATATCGGCCACGATTGGCACGTCGCACCCGCGCTCGCGCAATCCTTTCACGATATTTTCCAGATTGCGCGCGTCTTTCACGGTCGGCGCCGTGATCCGCACGATCTCACAACCGACGTCCGCCAGCTCAATCGTCTGTTGGATCGACATCTCCGTGTCCATCGTGTCGCACGTGATCATCGATTGAACGCGAATGGGATTATCCCCGCCGATGCCGACATTACCCACCCGCACTTCCCGCGAGATGCGGCGATTATATGAGAATGGTGACGCGCAGTACTTCACAAGGCCGAATCTAAAAGCTGCGCCCGACCAGCGCAATCAGTCAGGGCACGTCCTGATCTTTGGCCTTCTGCGACTGCGGCGCGTATTTATCGAGCGCGTGCTTAACGAATGGCAAATCCTGCAGGTCGAAAAACGTGATGTAAATAATCATGCCCACGATTAAAACCGTGCAGACGCCTTGGACGACTTCGAGCACCCGCATATTGAGAGGCTTGCGCCGGACCGACTCGATCAAACCAAACAGGATGTGACCACCATCGAGCACCGGAATCGGCAACATGTTCAAAATCGCGAGATTCACGTTTAGCACTACGCTGAGCCAGAGCGCCAGTTGCCACCCGCGCTCACTGACGAAAAACAGATAGTAGATTCTTCCGATACCGATCGGTCCGCTCAAGTGCTGGATTTTGACGTCGGACTTGGGCGAAGCGACTGCCCCAAGCGTATTCAACGTGCTCGTCACGCTGTTATAAATCAGCTCGAGCGGACTGGGATGCGCGATCGACATCTGCCCGCTCGCGTCCCACTGAATTCCGATTCGCGGCTGCAGCGTCACCTTTCCTTCAGTCTCTTCGGTTGGCAGCGGCACCGGTTTCACCGGAACTTCCAACTTCGAACCGCTGCGTTCCACTTCCAGGGTCAGGGTTTCGTCGGAGTGCTTCTTAATATATTCGAGCAGCGCCTGCGGATTGTAGATCGGCTGGTGATTAAACCCGCGAATGATGTCGCCTTGACGCAATCCGGCTGCGGCTGCGGGAGAGTTTGGTTCGACTTTATAGATGATCGCCGTTTCCGCCGGTAGAATACGCAACTGGCGAACACTCTTTCTGCTCCAGCCGCGCGTCTCAGCTTTATACGGCTCCACTTGGACGGTTTGCACTTGTCCGTCGCGCTCGAACTTTACCGGAACGGTCTCGCCTTCACTCCGCACCACCGCCCAGCTCACGCTGTCGTTCATTCCGAGAAAACGCGTCACTCGTTTTCCATCCACTTCCAAAATCTTGTCGCCCGGTCGGATTCCCACTTTTTCCGCCGGCGAATCGGGCATGATATAACCAACCACCGTCGTCATATCTGATTCGCTCACCGGATAGCCGACGATCCAAACCATCGCCGCGAACACGAACGCCAGCAGCAAACTGAAAAGTGGACCGGCCACCGCTACGATAATTTTGTCGAGCGCAGAAATAGGCGGAAGCTGCTCCCGATCCACGTCCGCTTTGCCTTCGATGATGTCCATCGGGGCGAGCTGCGGCAACGCCACAAAGCCGCCGAATGGCAGCGAGCCTAACGAGTATTGCACGCCGTTGATTTTCTTTTTCCAAAGCGGTTTGCCGAACCACACCCCGAACTTCTCGATGTAGAGACCGCGCCAGCGGGCCGCCAGAAAATGGCCGATCTCATGCACCACGATCAGCAAATTGAAAATGACCAGGACCTCGATGATGACGAGGATGACGCGACCGAGATGAAGAATCATTGCGCTGGCTGAATTATTTTTTTCCGATGGCGGCGGTCGCTTCCGCGCGCGCCCACTTATCGGCGGCCAATATCGCATCGAGATCGGGATGCGCAACGGTCTGATGTCGATCCATCACTTGCGCGACCGTCTCCCAGATTTGCGAGAACCGGACACGTCTGTTCAAGAAGGCCGCGACCGCGACTTCGTTGGCTGCGTTCATGACCGCGGGCAGAGTCCCGCCCGTCTCGCCCGCACGGCGAGCGAGATTGAGCGCGGGGAAGTCTTCGTAGCGCGGTGGAAAGAATTCCAACTTCGACACCTTCGAGAAATCGAGCGGCGGCAACGTGTTCGGAACGCGGTCGGGCCATGTCACCGCATATTGAATCGGGAAACACATGTTTGAGTTGCTGAGCTGCGCGAGCGTCGAGCCGTCCGCAAACTCCACCATCGAGTGGACGATGCTCTGCGGATGAATTACGACCTCGACCCGATTCATCTCGACGCCGAAAAGCCAGTGGGCCTCGATCATCTCGAGCCCTTTGTTAAACAGGGTCGCCGAATCGATCGTTATCTTCGGGCCCATATTCCAGGTCGGATGCTTGAGTGCTTCCTCGACCGTAACATCGACCAGATGTTTCGCGGGTGTTTCACGAAACGGTCCGCCCGAGGCCGTTAAGATAATCCGGCGAACTTCCGACGGCCGCCCATCGAGACATTGAAAGATCGCGTTGTGCTCGGAATCGACCGGCAGAATTTTCACACCGCGTTTCTGGGCCGCATCGGTGACCGCTTCGCCCGCCATCACCAGAATTTCTTTGCTCGCGACCGCCAGATCTTTGCCTGATTCGATCGCATCCAGCGCTGGATGCAATCCCGCCGTACCTACAATGGCGATGAGAACCATGTCCGCATCCTCCAGTCGCGCGATTTCGCGCAGACCATTCTCTCCCACAAAAATTTTCGGCTCGTACTGCAGTTGCGCCCGCAGGATGTCGATCTTGCGCTCGTCAACCAGGCAGATCGCCTTCGCGCGCGTAATGTTCGCCGCCGCCGCCAGCTTTTCGGCGTTACTGTTCGCAGCCAGCCCGACAATTTCCATCCGCTCCGGAATGTCGTGCGCCACTTTTAGCGTGCTGTCGCCGATCGATCCAGTCGCGCCCAACACAACGACGCGTTTACGTTTCATTTCCACTTTCTTCGGGTTACGACACTCGAATGACGAGGCGTAAATAGAAAAACAGAAGCGGCGCGGTAAAGAGAAGACTGTCGATCAAATCGAGCGCGCCCCCAATTCCGGGAAGTAAATTTCCAGAATCCTTCACCCCAGTGCTGCGCTTGATAATCGACTCGGCGAGATCGCCGATGACTGCGGCGAAACCCAATAGCAGCCCGAGAATTGTTGCGTGTGTCCAGGTCAACATCGACAAATGTCCCGGCATGAGTTTGAACAATCCCAGACTGCAAAGAAGCGCGAATGCCAGCGCACCAAAAAACCCTTCCCATGTTTTCTTCGCGCTGATTTGCGGCACCATCAGATGCCGGCCGATCGCGCTCCCGGTGAGATATGCGCCCATATCGCTGAACTTGGTGACCGCGATCAAATAGAGACAATAAAATTGTCCGCTTGCGATGCCGTCGCTGGCTCGCGGAGTGAGATACAAGATTTTCGTGGTGAAATTGAAAAGCCAGAGGACGTAAAGCAAACCGAACAACGTATAAGCCATTGTTTGCAACGGTTCGTCGTGTCGCAAACGGGCAAACATTTGCCGCGCGAACATCGTCAGCAGAAAAAAGAACAACAGCGCTACTTCGAAGTCGTAGGAATCGGCCGGACCGATGGTGGAAAAGTAGTAAAAACTTCCGGCCAGCATGATCGCTCCACAGATCAATCCGATGATTTTGAAATTCGGCAGGCCGCGATGATCGAGCATGCGATAAAACTCGAGCAACGCGATCAGTCCGAACGCGCTGATCAACAGCCAAAAGAAAACTTCGTGCCCGGAAAATGCGATCAGGAGCGCAATCGACCAAAGCACGACCGTGCTAATGAACCGCGGAATGAAAACGGAGCGCGGCCTCGCTGTCTCCGATGTGGGTTGCTCAACCGTCACGGGCATGGCGTCCATCATCTCGAAGGATGACGAACCGCGCAAGATCGACAATCACCGGAATCTACTTTTCCGATATCCTTATTCGCTTAACTTTGGCTCGTGCAGAAAACGATGCAGGCCGTGGTAAAGGCGAAAGCCGAACCCGGATTGTGGCTCGAAAACGTCCCGGTGCCCGAAGTTGCCGGCGACGACGTCCTCGTTCGCGTCCTCAAAACCTCCATCTGTGGGACCGACGTACATATATATAGCTGGGACGCCTGGGCTCAGAAGACGATCCCCGTGCCGATGACCATTGGGCACGAGTTCGTCGGCGTGGTCGATCGTGTCGGCGATCATGTGAAAGGTTTCGCCAAAGGCGATCTGGTTGTCGGCGAAGGTCACATTACCTGCGGTCATTGCCGGAATTGTCTCGCCGGCCGACGTCATCTTTGTCCCAACACGCAAGGCGTCGGCGTCAATCGAAACGGCGCCTGGGCTGAGTTCGTGGCCATTCCGCAATCCAACTGCTGGCACGCCGATCCTTCGATCCCGCTCGATGTCCTTTCCTGTTTCGATCCGTTAGGCAACGCCGTTCACACCGCGCTTTCGTTCGATCTCGTTGGCGAAGACGTTCTCATCACCGGCGCGGGACCGATCGGTTGCATGGCGATCCCGATCTGCAAACACGCCGGCGCGCGACACGTCGTGATCACTGACGTGAATCCGTATCGACTCGAGCTCGCCTGGAAAATGGGTGTCGATCTTGCGCTCAATGTTCGAACCGAAAAACTCACCGATGCGATGAAGAAACTCGGGATGAAAGAAGGCTTCGATGTCGCGCTCGAGATGTCCGGCAATCCGAAAGCCTTCGACGATATTTTGCCGAACATGTTTCACGGCGGCAACATCGCGCTGCTCGGAATCATGCCCGGCACCGCCGCGATCGATTGGAACACGGTCGTGTTCGACCAGCTGACGATCAAAGGAATCTACGGACGAGAGTTCTACGAAACGTGGTACAAATTGACCGCGCTCATCAAAGGCGGCGTAGATATTCGACCGCTCATCACGCATCACTTTCCTTACACGCAATTCAAGGAAGGCCTCGAGCTGATGAAATCCGGCAACTCCGGCAAAATCGTCCTCGACTGGAGCGAACGCTGAAACCGCCAGTCCGGCTCGGACCTTACTGAAGCGCGGCGGCTTCCTCGGTCCG
>DASTJU010000053.1:0-6012 GCA_035716295.1 Chthoniobacterales bacterium
CATCGGCCGCCTTCTCGCCGTTTTCTGAAATCAATACGCGAGTCGGAGTCAGACTTTCACTGATCGTTGCCAGCGGTAAATCATCCATTGTTTTGAGGAAAACTCCGTTGGCGCCGAAGCTAACGCCAACGTCCATCACCGATCGCGTGTCACTCAGGAGCGGGTTCGTTACTAATTTTACGGAAATGTGATCGGCTGCGTCGCTTGGCGCCGACTCTACCTTTCCGGCGTCGTCAATTTTTAGCTTACCAACCATGTAACCGCGCGCGCGATACTTTCCCGGCGGCAAGTCTCCGCCCGTATCATTCTTGCCGTCCCACGTCGTCTTGAGCGCGTTCTCGTCAATTGTGAAGACGTCGATCTTCGCTTCACGATGGAGAACACGGACGAGTTTGTCGTTCGAATCGAAAATTCCGAGACTGATTGTTCCTTCCATCGGCGGCGGCACAAACCGCAGCGGAACATTTCGCGCCGTTGATGGCGCAGGCGAAGGCGAGGGAGTTTGCTCCAGCGATACGGAAGGGGTCGAAGTGGGGGACTCGGTTGGGGTGGAGGATTCCTGCGCGATGGCGAGTCCGCTAATCGCAAAGACAATCAAAATCGCGGCGTATTTCTTCTTCATTCTTCTGTAGCGGCGCTCTGCGAGCGTCGCACTAATTTAGCCACGGTCATAGACCGCCGCTACAGTAATACTTCCAGTTCAGGTTCGGGAAAAGATTGTCGCGCCATTCGCAATCGGCCAGAAACTTTTCATCCAGTTGTCCGGCTCCGAACTGGTCGTGTAATTTATTGAAGCGGGTAAGGTGATCGATTGTCCGCTGGGTCGCATACTCGCGGGCGGTGCCAGTCCGCATCAGAAACGCCCAATCGCTCGATTGCGCGAGCAATAGTTCTCGGGCCAGTTGCTTGAGAACACGGTCATCGAGTTCGCTCGCATCCGTTTGATGCGCATTCGCAAGCTTGGTCATTCGCTCTGCGGCAACGTGCAAATGCGGATAGATCCATGAATTATTTTTGTCGATCCAGACTTCGAGATGACCTTTATCGCCCCAGCTCGACGCTGCCGGTTCGATTGTTTGTTGGGTCGGGTGCGTCGCCAGATATTCGCCTGGAGTCGTTAGGCGAAATTCCTTTTGATCGAACGCGGCCTTGCAAATGAAGGATTCGAGAAAGCGCGGTCCTTCAAACCACCAGTGACCGAATAATTCCGCGTCGAACGGCACGACCACGATTGGATCGACATCAACACCGGCAAGCTGTCGAAATTGTATCCGCCGTTGTTCCAGAAAATGCGCGGCGTGCGCGTCAGCGGCTTTTTCGGCCCCGGCCCGATCATAAAGTTGCTTTTCGGCTTTGCCTCCGGTGATTCGGTGATATTTCACACCGGAAAATTTTCGAATGCCGCGCGCAACCGGACCCAAATGCTCGAGTGGAAGATCGAAGCCGACGTCGCGATAAAATTCGCGGTAAGCCGGATCGCCCGGATAACCTTCCTCCGCGCTCCAAACTTGGCGGCTCGAATCGCGATCGCGAGCGAACGCGGCCGGACCTGCCGGCGTGTAACACGGCGCATAAATTGCGTGTCGCGGCTGCGGATTCCCGAACAACAATCCGTGCGCATCGAGAACAAACCATCGAACATTCGCTTCCTGCAAAATCATATCGACTCCCGGCGCGTAAGCGCATTCCGGCAGCCAGGAGCCGGTTGGATCGACATGGAAAAGATCGACATATGCGTCGCGGCCGATGAGAACCTGCGCGCGAGCCGCTGCCGTTGATTGCTGTTGAATCAGCGGTAACAAACCATGTGTCGCCGCGCAGCCGATGATGTCGAGCGCACCCGCCTCCCGCAATTGTCGAAACGCAGCGAGCAAATCGCATTTCCATTCATCGACAAAGAAACGCCGGCTCGCCGAAAACAGTTCAAAATAAAAGTCTGACAGCTCGGCGAGCTCCGGCTGATCGCGGTTTCGTTCTCGCTCACGCGCGGCCAAATCAATCAGAAGATCGAGATGCCGGACGTAGCGCTGACGCAGAAGTTCGTCCTGCAACATCGCGCAGAGCGTTGGCGTCAGCGACATCGTGAGCTTGAACGGAACATTGTCGTTCCCGAGCCGCTGCATCATTTGCAGCAACGGAATGTAGGTTTCGGTGATCGCCTCGAAGAGCCAGTCTTCCTCGAGGAAATGCTCGTGCTCCGGATGCCTGACGAACGGCAAGTGCGCGTGAAGAATTAGCGCGAGGTGATTCATTGCAAATTCTAGATTTCAAATTGCAGATTGAAGCAGTGTCGCCTCAATCTGAAATCGACAATTTGCAATCTGCAATTACAGCGTCCGGCAGAAATCCTGCAACCGATCGAGACCTTTTTTGATGATGTCGATGCTGGTCGCATAGCTAAGCCGGATCGTGCGATCGTCGCCAAAGGCCGCGCCCGGCACCACCGCCACGTTTGCCTTGCTGAGCAAACGGTCGGCGAAGTTCTGTGAGGTGAGTCCGAGCTGGCTGATGTTTAGCAGCACATAGAACGCGCCTTGCGGCTTGACCGCAGTCACGTTGGGAATTTTGGAGAGGCGATCAATCATGTAATTGCGCCGCATATCAAATTCATCACGCATGTCCGAGACCGCCTGCTGATCTCCCTTCAACGCGGCAAGCGCGCCCCGCTGCGAGAATGAGGACGGATTCGCGGTGGTATGGCTCTGAATTGAATCGACCGCTTTTGCCACCGCTTCCGGCGCCGCCAGATAACCGAGCCGCCATCCGGTCATCGCGTAGGATTTGCTGAAACCGTTGACGGTGATTGTTAGATCGTAAGCTTCTTTGGAGAGCGACGCGATGCTGACGTGCTTCGCATCGTCATAAACGAGCTTCTCGTAAATTTCGTCCGATAAAATGTAAATGTCTTCGCCGCTTGCCACTTCAACGATCGCCTCGAGCTCTTCACGCGTGTAGACCGAACCGGTCGGGTTGCACGGAGTGTTCATGATCAACATCTTCGTCCGCGGCGTCATCGCGTTTTGAAAATCTTCCGCGCGCATTTTCCAATTGTTCCGTTCCATCGTCGGAACGATCACCGGTTCGGCGCCGACCAGTCGCACCATGTCGGGATAACTGACCCAATACGGCGCGGGGATAATCACTTCGTCACCCGGCTGACAGGTGGCCAGAATTGCGTTGTAACAGGAATGTTTGGCGCCGTTGCTGACCACCACCTGGCCGGGCCGATAAGTCAGTTCATTGTCGGCCGCGAATTTTTCCGCGATCGCGGCACGCAGCTCCGGTATCCCGGCGCTCGGCGTATATTTGGTGAAACCGGCCTGCAACGCTTCGATCGCCGCGGCTTTGATGTGCTCCGGCGTATCAAAATCCGGCTCGCCCGCGCCGAATCCGCACACGTCGATTCCCTCGGCTTTCATCGCTTTCGCTTTGCTGTCGATCGAAAGCGTGAGTGAGGGAGTTAGTTGGGCGGCGCGTTCGGAGATTTCCATGTCGGTCTTGTTCGTTCTAATTAAGGGAGCGTTCACATTATTGGCGGGCATAAAAGTTTTCAATCAAAGCTTTAAAATTATTCTCTTCCACACTCACGATCGCCATCTCGCGTTTCGCGTTTTCAACCGAATCGGACGCATGGGCGGCGTTGATCATGATTGTCTGGCCGAATTCTTTTCGAATCGAGCCTGGCGGTGCCTTGGCTGGATCGGTGGGGCCGAGCACTTCGCGAATTTTGCGAACCGCGTCCTCGCCTTGATAAACGAGCGCGATGCATTTTTCCGACCCGGGCGCGTCACGTTTTTCCGGAAGCGTGTCGCTCGGTCGCGCGCCGGCCATGAATTCAACGATATCTTCCCACGCGTCGCGCCCCTTGTTGTGGCCAAGTTTTTCCTGTAACACCGGCAGGACGGGGCCATAAAATTGTTCGGCTTGCGCGACGCTCATTTGGTGGACTTTGAAACCGACAATGTAGAGACCAGTTCGCGAAAAAACTTCGATCACGCCGCCGGGCCGGATATTTGGAAATTTGAAATTGTCCGGCTTAATCAAGACCAGGGTCTTTTCGATCTTCGCGTCCGGCGGAAACTGCACCGCTTGATCAAGAACGCCGCCGTCGCGATCGGAAAACTCCGCCCAAAGTCTTAAATCGCGTTCGATTGCGTTGCGGTTGAACCCAGCAACAACTGCCGGTTCGAAGTAAATGACTTTGCCCGAATCATCCGTCACGTAATCGCCGAACGTGTCGCGAATTGTTTCCCCGCTGGTTTCCTCGTGGGTAATGTGGCCGACGGTCGCGCGCATTCTCTCGGCCGCGTCCGGTCCGCGAAACACGAGAAATAAGACTCGCGATTGCTGACGATCTTTTCTCGCGCCGAAATTTTTCAGGACATAATCATGAATCAATTCCTGCGTCGCCCGATGAGCCGGTTCTGTTTCACTCACAATCGTCTTAGCGTAGCGGCGAACCAGTTCCTCACTCGGTGCGAAAATGCGCGCGGCCACCAAGTCGAGGCCGGTGCGCGAAATCAGGCGCGCAATGATCCCGCCGGTGCGCGATTTGCGCATCGAATACGGCGTAATGATGGCGTAGGAAAGTTCCTCGGTCTGCATGGACGTTTTGCCCGCGGCTTATGATAAACCGCGTTTATGCAGAAAACCGTAGCCGCTAAGGGTCGCCGAACCTACCTGACCGCAGTCAGAATCGCAACCCACTTTCCGCGTCGGCGCACCTGCACGATGTCGATCTTATGCCGTCTGAGTGCGCGAGTTACGTCGCGTTTCTGGTTTTGCAAAATTCCGGAAAGAATCATCCAGCGCGCGGCTTTGAGTTTCGGCAAAATCTCAATCAGTAGCTCGCTGAATAGATTGGCAGTGACGATGTCGACCTGGCCGCCGGAGCCGATTCCGCGAAGGCGGCTTTGCCCCGAAGATTTCCAACGCCGCACATCGCCGACGCGAAATTTCACGTCGCCGATCTTATTCAGGCGCGCGTTTGCTTTCGCGGTCGAGATCGCCGTCGGGTCGTTATCGATGCCAACGACGCGCGTTGCACCAAACCGTCTTGCGGCCAGCGCGAGAACTCCGCTACCGGTTCCAAGATCGACAATCGACCAGCCAGGCTTCCATCTCCGAGTCAATTCCTCGAGCATTCGCAACGACATCGCAGTCGTCGCGTGCTCGCCAGTGCCGAAGGCAGCGCCAGCGGGAATAATCAGCTGCTTGGTTGAAAACCGATTTTTTCGTGATGAAACAATGATCAATCGTTTTCCGATCTTGATTGGTTCAGTTTGCTGTTCGCGCGAAAAGCGTTTCAACCAGTTCTGCGGAAGCTTTTCAATTCGTCCGCCGAATTGCCTTGTCAGGCGTTGCAACTCCGTTCGGGTTGACGACGCGACCTGAAGCTCCAATCGTTTCCGACCGACTTCGTCGATTATCGCCAGGCCATCCCCTGCGCCGGCGCGTAACCGTTCTTCGTTGTCACTCCACCACTTCTGACTTGCCGGTCGTCGCCACAAATACATGCGTTGAATAAGTCCGGGGAAACTTGTTAGCCTTTGGTTCGATTTTGAAACTCCGCGGGATTCATCATATCACTGCCATCGCGAGCGATCCTCAGCGCAACGTCGATTTTTATACTCAGATCCTCGGCCTGCGCTTTGCCAAGCGCAGCGTGAACTTCGACGATCCGTCGACCTATCATTTTTACTTTGGCGATCGGACCGGTCGTCCGGGAACTGCCATCACCTTTTTTGCCTGGCCGGGTGCGCGACGAGGCACGCGCGGAACGGGCCAGGTAATCGCCTCGAGTTTCGCAATTCCAGCGAGTTCGATCGAATACTGGAAATCGCGTTTCGCCGAGCATCGCGTTTTCTGTGAAGAAATTCCGTCGCGTTTTGAGGCCGCGACGCTTCGCCTGACTGACCCCGACGGATTATTGCTCGAGCTGATCGAGTCGGCGCGCTTGGACGATGTCGATCTTGATTATCGAAGCGACGTACCGAAGAAGTTTGCGATTCA